>CAIRBY010000603.1 GCA_903876865.1 uncultured Acidobacteriia bacterium | reverse complement strand
GCGGGCGCCGAGTGCCGCTTCGCATTCGAAGGTACGGCCGTCGGGATCTTCGTCGCGGCGGGCCCGGACGCGGGCGTGGTGGAGTTTCAACTCGATGGCGGCGCGTGGCGCAGGCAGAACCTGTTCACCAACTGGAGTTCCACGCTGCATATCCCGTGGGCGTACGTGCTGGATGCGGATCTCGCGCCCGGTCCGCACGAAGTCACCCTGCGAGTCTCCGCGGAGAAAGACGAGAAGAGCTCAGGCCACGCCGTGCGAGTCGTCCATCTGCTGGTAAATTGAATCCCTGCTCAGTGACGGCGGAGCTTTGGGGTGTAAAGGGTCATCCCGACGACGAATTGGTTGCTCGTCTGGCCGCCCCAAAGCGCGATCTGCTGGAACGAGAAGTCCACGGAGAACGGGTCCGTTACCTGATACTCCACACCCTCGAAAAGTGACACCTGCCGGTCCGTGCCGCTGGATTTTTCGTAGAGTGCGTTCACGTGCGGGGTGAGGTGGCTGAGCGGCCCGGAGGCCATCAGGCGCCGCCCGTAGCCCGCGCCCACATCCAAGGTCCCGGCCGGATTGGTGGTGGAGGCATGAGTGGCGCCGGTCCACGTGAAGGTCACACCCGCACTGTTCCGGCCCGCGTCGTAACGCGCAATGGCCGTGGCTCCGATGCGGGCGCCGGAATCCCCGTGCCACAGGAAAGACGCTTGCGGAGCGATGGCGATATCGAGCTTGTCTCCGTCGTGCACCACGCAGGTGGCGGCGACGCTGGCGCGGTCGCCGAACTTGGTGGCCGAATCGTGGGAGAGGGAATCGAATGCGACGGCGAATTCGGTGCGCCCCCACCACGCGTAGGGGCCTTCGGGCGTGTAATGCAGCGTCATCGGCAGCGTGAAACTGCCGTCCCACGAAAAGGAGCCGCCATACTCGATCTCAGCCGTGCCGGGCGGAGTGATCAGCGTGTTCACGTGGATGCGCTTGCGCAGCGTGATCGCAGGCGCACGTTCGGCGGGCACGGAGTCCCCGCGATGAAACAGCGCCGCCGGGATTGCCGCGTGCAGCAGTAGTCCAAGAATTGCCGCGCGCGACAGCATCCGGCTAGTTGGTGATTACAGCGCCCGAGCCCTGAATCTGATAGACGGTCTGCGGTCCCTTGACCGAAGCAGGATCGAACTTCGCGCCCTTCTCTTCGGCATCTTCCTTGGCTTTGGCGATGGCCTGTTCCCTGGTCAATTCGCTCTTCGTGAACTTGCCTTCGGCGACTGCAACTTTGCCGGCGCCATCCTTGGGGAAGACGATTTCGCCATCGTTCACCTTGACCCGGATCTTCTGGCCGGCGTCATTGGAGAGTTCCAGCCAGCAGCCCATCTCCTGGCAGACTTCGGCGATCTTGCCCTTCACCTGCACAGTCTTGCCGACGTAATCGTCCGCGTGCGCCAACAGCGTGGCGAGCGGCAGAGCCTCTTTTTCAGCCAGGGGCTTGCCGAGTTTGAGATCGCCGGCGGAGAGCAGGCCAGCGGCCAGGAGGGATGCAAGTACGATGCGCATTGCTCCCATCCTAACCGCTTTTGCGCCCGCGTGGCTACTTCGCGGTCTCCAGCACGAGCACCGAATCCACCGCGTCCGGAGCCTTGGAGGGTAAGGTCACGCTCACCGTGGAGCCGCTTTGCTTCATTTTCAGCGCCGCGTGTTTGGTATCGGCGAGCATGTATGCCTTGGTCACTTTACCTGGCGCGTTGGCCAGTTCAAAAGACCCGTTGGGGTACTTGAAGAGGTGGATGAAGAGCTTGCCGGGTTTGGTGGTGCAGCGCCAATCCTTGGCCTGCTTGAAGCCGGGGTTGCCCTTTTTATCTTTAGTGGAATTATCCACTTCACCGAGTTCGGAACCGAACGGAGTGGGCCCGGCGCCATAGATCGCTTCGCCGTTCACCTTGAGCCATTTGCCCACCGCGCGCAGATTATCCTGGCTGGCCTGCGGAATCACGCCTTCCGATGTGGGGCCCACGTTCAGCAGGTAATTGCCGCCCTTGCTGGTGATATCGACCAGCTTGAAGGTCAGGTCCTCGGGCGTCTTCCAATCGGTATCGTCCTTCTTGAAGCCCCAGGTCTTATTCAGCGTGGCGGGCACCTCCCAATCTTCCTTGAGCACCTGATTGGGAATCTGGTTGTCGCCGGTGGACACGTAGTCACCCTTGACGCCGAGCCGCCCATCGATCAGGGTCGCCGGCTGCATGCTGCGCATGATGTCGATGAAGCGCGGACCGCGGTCGCCCGTCATCAGGCGCGCCGTATCGAACCAGATGAGCGCAACCGGGCCATAGTTGGAAAGCAGTTCCTTCACCTGCGGTTCGGCCTTGCCGCGCAGATACTCGTCATAGTGCGCGTCCTTGTCGGCATCGGGGCCGAAATCCCACGTGTTGCCCATCCCGTAGGGCTCGTGCCAATCCTGCGATTGCGAGTAGTAGAAGCCGAACTTGATGTGGTGCTTCGCGGCGGCCGCGGAGAGTTCCTTCAACGGATCGCGATGAAAAGGCGTCGCATCCACGATGTTGTACTTGCTCACCTTGGAGCCATACATCGCAAACCCATCGTGGTGCTTGCTCGTGATGACGATGTACTTCATCCCCGCATCTTCGGCCATTTGCACCCACTCTTCGGCATTGAACTTCACCGGGTTGAACTGTGTGGCGAGTTGTTCGTATTCCTTGACCGGAATCTTGGCGCGGTTCATGATCCACTCACCGATGCCGGGGATGGGCTGACCCTTCCACTCTCCCGCCGGCACGGCATACAGACCCCAGTGAATGAAGAGCCCGAACTTGGCTTCGTGGAACCATTGCATCTTCGCGTCCTGCGATTTCGGCGCGGGCAGCGGCTTGGCCCCGGGCTGCGCGGCGGCGCCCCAGGCGCAGAGCAGCGCAAGGCAGATTTTTAGCGATAAACTTTGGGAAATTCTCGATTTCATCGGCTGACTCCTTGGTGACCCTCTATTCCCGCACAATGCACCGGCGAATTCAAGCCACGCCATACCATCCCCCTGCCCGCCCCTGGCTCCACCCCACCAGACAGAACCCGTTTGGCGAGGGCATAGTAGAATAAAAGGGACTCCCATGCGCAGCTTTACATTGCTTTCCCTCGTTGTGATTGCGGCTTCGATTTCGGTTTCCGCGCCCACGTCGCGGCCCACGCCGCCACTGGTGTTCAAGAATGCCCGGGGCGGCCCGGATCTGGCGCTGAGCCAATTTAAGGGCAAGATCGTCGCCCTCGCTCTCACCAGCACCACCTGCGAACATTGCCAGATGCTGACCCACCTCCTGAATAAGGTTCAGGATGACTATCAAAAGAAGAATGTAGTGGTGGTGGAGTGCGCCTTCAACGATAACGTCCAGATGACCTTGGGACCGTTCATGAAAGATGTGGCGCCCAAGTTCGCCATGGGCTACACGAGCAATGACGCGATCCTGAAGTTCCTGAATTGGAACGAAAAAAAGGACGGCATCCTCTACGTGCCGTATATGCTGTTCATCGACGCCAAGGGCGTGATCCGCTTCGAGGAAAAAGGCCGTGACGGCTTCTTCGTCAATGCCGATCAGAGCGTCCGCAAGGTTCTGGACCAGATGACGGGAGGCGCTCCCGCGGCGCCGGCGGCCAAGAAGAAGTAGCAGGCTTCCGGCGAAGGCAAGGTCAGTCGCCGGCTTTGACCCACTCTTCGTTGATGCGTACGTGCTTGATGGATTTTCCTTCCGGCACGAAGTAACTGTAGGTCACGTGGATCGAGCCATCGCGAGCCTCAATGACGCTGGGGTAGTGGTACTCGACATTGGCCTCCTGCGTGGGCCTGCCATCCAGATGGCGCTTCCATTTCCAGGTGGCTCCTTCGTCGTCACTGATCGCGGCGACCAGTGAGTAACGGCCCTTTTCCAGATCGTTATACACCATGATCCAATCGCCGTTGCTGAGCCGGATATTCTCCAGGCTGGTGCCGGGGTTGAGAATTTCGGTATCGCGCGCGCGGCTCCAGGTGACACCATCGTCCTTCGAGTAGCTGACGTGGGCGCGCTTCGGCGGCGGCCCGTTATCACGCATGTACGCAACCAGCGAGCCGTCCTTTTTCCGCACCACCGAGGGCTGAATGCAGCCTTCGCCCACCAGCGGCTGGCTGGCGCTCCACGTATAGCCGCCATCGTCCGTGATCGCCATGATCCCGTATGAGTAGCCGTCCGAATACATCGGCACGAGGATGCGTCCCGAGGGCAACTGCAGCGGATGCGTGCGTGTGAACCAGCCCATGCGCGAGAAGTATTCGTCGCCCGCGTGCTCGATCAGTTTCTTCGCCCGCTCTCCCTCCGCACCGGGCTTCGCTGCCGCTTCTCCGGCAAAGTCCTTGGTCAGCGCGAGAATGTCCTTGGGCATCAGCACGATGTTGTCCTGGTATTCCCACTTCGGCGGACCCGACGCCTGCTGATAATCGGTCGAGATCCGGTACTTCATCAGCGCCGTCTCCCACTTGTGCGCGATGATCAGCGGCCACATGAACATCAGGCGCTGCCTGGCATCCAGAAACAGAATCGGATTGGTCTCGGGAAAGCCCGGCGTATCGGCGAGCGTAAATGGCGCGGTCCACTTTCCGGTGGAGCGATTCCAGCGCGCGGCGCTGATCAGGACGTCATCGGCGGTGCGCTCGCCGGAGCCGTGAAACCAGCAGACCAGTAGATCGCCGTTGGGCAACTCCACAATCGAAGAGGAATGGTTGTGCCATTTCTCGGGCGGAAAAATCAACTCCCCGCTATACTGCGCGGCGCCCCAGGCTCCGCTCGCAAGCAACAGCAACGTGGCAATCGTTCGCATCGCAACACTCTCCCTTACACTCGTTCCCAATTATCCAACCCCGGCCGCAATCGGAACGGGAACGGCTCGTCGCGCCGGCATACAATCTCCGCGCCTTCCAACTCCAACCTGGCAACCTGTATCGACGTGCGCCGCGTCGCGTAGGGTTCGACATCGCGGATCGTCGCCTGCGGCGCTCCCGGAACACGGCCGGGATGCGTGAAGTAAAAGATCCAGGCATCATCGCCCTGCACCAGGATATCGGCGTGGCCGCCCTTCACCCCATCTTCGGGGCGCTTGCCGGGCTCGCGAAGAATGTTTCGGGGCTGCCGCGTCCACGCCAGCGCGTCCGGGGAACGGAAGACGCCGAGGCCGTCCCAGTGGTCCGTGATCATCCACCAGGAGTCGCGCCAGCGGAAGACGTTCGGCCCTTCGTGGCCGGCGCCGCCGAGCACTTCGCCCGCTACCGTCCAACGCGCCAGGTCCGTGCTATCGGCCGCGTACGTGTGGGAGTGGTTGGCTTCGTCCTTGTACCACATGCGCCACCGGGCGGGGCCAATGCGCTCCACGCAGGCATCGATCACGCGTTCGGAAGAGAGCGTGAGCGGGCCGTGAAACTTCCACTGCCACAGATCGGCACTGCGGTAGTGAAGCATGCGCCGGGGACCGCTCCAATCCCGGGGCACGCCCGGCACGTAGCTGACGTACATGTGATAGACGCCTTCGTGCCAGACGATCTCCGGCGCCCAGAACGTGTTGCGCCCGCGCTCGAATTCCAGGCCGGGGAGAACGCCAAGGTATTGCCAGGAGTGGCCGTCATCCAACGAACGGCCCACACCAATATCGCAGCCGTGAACCCAGGCAACACCAGGGCCATCCACATTGGCGCGACGCTGCGTGTAGAGCAGCCACCAGTTTTTCTCCTGCCGGTTCCAGATCACCACAGGGTCCGAAGCGCCATCGAAGATGGGATCGCGAAACAGTGGCGCCGGAGCCGGAGCGGCAGACGCGGGTTGCGCCCAGAGCGCCATGGGCGCGGCGAGAAAGAGACGGCGGGAGAACGGCATTGCCTTCTCGCCACGGTACCACGAGGATGCCGGGCGCGGAAAACCACAACCTGCTTCAGTGGGACAGGCCATCGTCTTTTGCAGCCTGGCGCCGTTCCCGCTTCTCCACCCGGCGTGCGCGCTTCCAGCAGCAACCGGTACGAAAAGGGGAGATACTGAAAAGGCACGCCATGGATAAGCCTCCGCACAAGGTACCCTTTCACCACACGCTCTATTTCCGCGTCATCACCGGCATCGTTTTGGGAGTCATTCTCGGCGTGGTGGCGCCGGACTTTGCCTCCCGAATGGAACCGCTGGGCGCGACCTTCATCAAGCTCATCCGCATGATGATCGGGCCGGTGATCTTCTTCACCGTGGTGACGGGCATCGCCAGCATCGGCGACCTGAAAAAGCTCGGCCGCGTGGGTCTGAAGGCGCTACTCTATTTCGAAGTCGTGACCACCATCGCTCTTTGCATTGGACTCGTGGTGGTGAACTTCATCCAACCGGGCGTGGGCATGAACGTCGATGCATCGAAGCTGGACGCGAAGGCGATCCAAAGCTACGCGGCGCAGGGACAACACCTGAGCACGGTGGAGTTCCTCACCAACATCATTCCCAACACCTTCATGGGCGCGTTTTCATCCGGAGAGATTCTCCAGATTCTGCTTCTGGCGATTCTGATCGGCCTCGCCCTCTCCTCGTTCGAGCATGGCAAGCCGCTGATCGTAAGCTGCGACCGCATCGCGCACCTATTGTTCCGCGTGATCGCGATCATCATGCAGGCGGCGCCCATCGGCGCATTCGGCGCCATGGCCTTCACCGTGGGCCATTACGGATTGAAGACCCTCATACCGCTGGCGAAGCTGATGGCGTGCGTGTACATCACCAGCATCGCCTTCGTCGCGATCGTGCTGGGGGCGATTGCGCTGCTGCACGGCTTCAGCATCTGGAAGTTCGTGAAGTATATCCGCGAGGAGCTGCTGATCGTGCTCGGCACGTCGTCATCCGAATCCGTGCTGCCCCGCATGATGGTGAAGATGGAAGCGCTGGGCTGCTCGAAATCTGTGGTGGGCCTCGTCATCCCCAGCGGCTATTCCTTCAATCTGGATGGCACCTCGATCTATCTGACCATTGCCGCAATCTTCGTGGCGCAGGCCACCAACACCCATCTGACACTGGCGCAGGAGGCCTTCCTGCTGCTCATCCTGATGCTGAGTTCGAAGGGTTCGGCGGCCGTGACCGGTGGCGGCTTCATCACCCTCGCCGCGACTCTGCAGGCGGTCGGCACCGTACCGGTCGCGGGCCTGACCCTGCTCCTCGGCGTGGACCGCTTCATGTCGGAGATGCGCGCCCTCACCAACCTCGTGGGGAACGGCGTGGCCACCGTGGTGGTGGCGCACTGGGAGAACGAACTGGATCAGGAGAGATTGACGCGCGTGCTCAATGGCGACCTCGAAATCGAGGTACTCGAAACCGCGGTCTTCCAGGAAGAGTAGCCGGCCCCGGTCACGCAATCGGTGGAATCACCAGGAGCATTTCCACATCGACCGGCTTGAGGTTACGCAGCGCGGGCCGGAACTGCCACTGGTTCACGAGCGCGACCAACTGCCCCATCCATCCGATGCCGCCGCCGTTCGCGGAGGCCACGTGCACGCTGCCATTGGCCGCGACCATGCCGCGCAGCACGATGGGGCGCGCATTGCCGCGCTCCCGCACCACGTTCGGAATCACCGTAGAGACCGGATACGGCGGCACCACCGTTCCCGGATCGTCGATCTGCACCTGGTAGAGGCTGAGACTCAGCGCGGCGCGCACGGGCAGGCAGTATTGCAGCAGCCATTCGCGATGATCTCCCACGCCGAGGTAGACGGTGTAGACGGGGCTGCCGCTGAGCATTCCCGCAAGATCCGGCAGATCGTCGCGTGCGAGCGATTGCGTGATGACCACATCGAAGCTCCCGTTCTTCGGATGCTGGATGCGGATCAGTTCCGCCGCGGGCAGCGGTCCGGCGCGATGGGCGTCCACCCGGTTGGCCTCCATCCGATCGACGCCGGCGGGAGGCAGAGCGCGGTTCGCGGCGCTCTGCGTGCGGCCGTCCGAGCGGCCGCCACTACTCCCGCCGGCGAAGCCTGCGGTACTGCTACCGGCAATACCTTCCCCGCTGCCCGCGCCGCCGTTTCCGCGGCCGGCCGCGAAGAGCCCCGCACCGGCCGGCGCGAGACCGGGGGAATTCTGATACTCCCGCGGAATCTCCACTTGCGTCGCGGGACCGCGTTCATTGGCCAGAGCCATCACGTTGACCGGTTGGCCGGCAAAGCTCTCGAACGAGGCCACGATCGATTCGGTGACGCCCCGCAGCCGCACCGGCACTGTCGCCGAGTTGGGCACCGCAAGTGCCGGCGGATTCACCGCGGGCGCGGCGGGCAAAGAGAGATTGGTGTCCGCGATCAACGCCTCCAGATTCGGCACGGCGAGAAGCGGCGCCGCTGCCGGACGCGCCGCCATCGAGGGCGGTTCAATGCGGCCCGGCACCACCACCTGCCCCGCGGAACCTGGCTCGGGCCGGCGCGACTGGCGCGCCCAGAACGCCACGTTGCGGCGGAGCCTGATCGCCTTCGGCAGCTGCGGCCGGGAAACCGGCTGCAGCACCGTGGGCGCGGCGGGGTTTGCTGCCGCCACCCGCGGCAACTCCACGGCGGAATGCTCCGGCTCCGCATCGAGGTGCGCGGCGCCATCGCCGCCCGAAGCCCGCTGCCCCAACCCGGCAGGCAGAAAGATGGGGCCCGAAACCTGCAATCGCAGCGGCTCCACCGTGTAGCGCGACCAATCGACATCGTCCAGATGAGACCAGGTGTAGTAGCGCGAAAAGGCGAGTAGCGCCGCGAGCAGCACGCTGTGACCGGCAAGCGAACCCATCAGAACAGGAAGCATAGGGCGGCGCGGCGCCATCACCGTGCGGAACAGTTCCGGCTCCGGAAGCGGCGCGGCATTGAGCTTCGGCGCAATCCACCTGGCGGGGATCAGACCGGCACGGAAGATGATTCGGACTCGCATGAGCTTCCCCTTTAGTGAGCCACCGGCAACAGCACGGCATTGCTCTCCACACCGTTGACGCGAATCCGCACCGGCAGGAGCGGCCCATCCGGCAGAGTGAACGGAACCTGAAAGCGCACCGCGTCCACGCCCACGGCGATGCCGGAGAGCCCGGAGGAGACAACCGGGCCCTCATCGGCATCGCCGCACAGTATCGTGACCGCGTCGGCAAGCATGTAGCCTGCCGAAGGGCCGAGCAGAAAACCATCGGGCGGCGCCGGCTGATATGGACCAAACCCGGTGCCCAGAAGCGTGAGACTTTCGCCCGCGCGGGCGGGCTGTTCCGCGGTGACGGGCTGGCCGTTCTCATGTAAGAACGATCCCAGCGGCTGCTCCGGAGCCGCGGCGCCGAACAGACCGGGCGCGTTGCGGGTCACCACCAGCGGCGCGGTCGTTTCGGGTTTGCCTTCCCAACGCACCGTCAGGTTGTGCGCACCCTCGGTGACCGAGGCGGGCAACTGGGCGTTGATCTGTCCCGGCGAGACGAAGATCAGCGGCAGCAGAACCTCTTCGATGCGAACAGTGACGCCGTGCAGCGTCTGGGCCAGCGGACTCACCGGTCCAACCGCAAGATCCGGAGCCAGGTTGACGCCGAAAATCGAAAGCAGTGAACCCGCCGCGACACGATCCGCACCGGCGCCGAGCGCCGCACTGCGCACACCGAGCGGCGCAATCGCAGGCACACTCACCAGCGAGAGCAGCGCAACTTTGGGCGAATCCAATGTTAGCGCCGCGGCGGGAGAGGATCCTGATACGTCGCCGCTCCAGGCGGCGATTCGATAGCCCGCCGCTAGGTTGGCGGAGATCGAAACCAGGACCCCCGAATTGTAGAAGCCATCCGGGGATAGGGGATTGAGGGTGAAGGCAGCGCCTTCGGGCGGCGTCGCCGCCACCGCGAGTTGGAATTGCGGCGTGTAGGCGGCGGTATAGGAAACGGCGCCGCCCGTGAGCACGATCACCCGGCTGGCAGCAGGCGCGTCGTTCCAGCCCTGAAACACCAGGCGCGAGAACTCGCCGGTCTTCAGTAGCACTGGCGCGCTGACTGCGATAGACGCTCCGGCATCTCGCTCCGCCGTGCAGGGCGCGGTGCAGATCGCGCCCTCCACCCGGAGCGCGATCCCGGGCGGCGTCGTGTTGAACGTCACGCTCGCGAGCAATTGATAGACGGCGCGAAACCGGTCGGCGGGAGGCGCGGCGCCGGTGGTGTAGGTCCAATCCGCCGCCTGCGAATCAGACCAGCTGACGAAGCGGTACCGCCGCCCCTGCGCATCGCTCTGCGTCGCGGGCGCGGAAATCTTGTGCACCGTGCCGGAGGCCCACACGAAATCGTAGGTCGTGGATGTGTACCCATCCACCGTGAGAGCGAGGCCGGCCGGGCTGGTGGCGAAGCCGACGCCGGTACCCGGCAGATAGCGGGCGACCAGCGTCATCGCGGTCATTTGCGAGGGAACCTTCACATCGTGATTGATCGCCCCGCCATCGCTCCACGAATCGAACACATACGCCTTGCTCTGCGCGTATTGCAGCGGCGGCGCGCCTACGCTGTGAACGCTGCCCCAGCCCCATTCCAGGCTGATGGGAGCGACGAAGGGAGTGTGATCGAGCAGTAGCTGAAGCTGCGGAGGCTCGGTCACAATATTGACGCCGGCCTGTACGCTGTTCGCCGGCTGGGCGAAGGCCGTGAGCGTCAATGGCCCCTGCATTGGAAACGTGATATCGAAGGCGGTGCTGATGCCGAGTCCAAACACGGCTGTCCAACCCGTGAAGACGTAGCCGCTCGTCGGAAACGCCACGGCCCGCACGGCCTGCCCCGCAGGGATATAGATGACGGCGGCGCGATCGTACAGGATCGTGTTGATCTGGATTCGCGCGCCGACCGGACACGCGTACAGCTCCGCCGGGCAATCCGGCAGATTGAGCGTGAGCGCGTAAGAGACGGCGAATTGGAGCTTAATCCACTTCAGTGAGGGATCCGCCGTGACCGGCATACCGGGCAGCGGCAGCGTGCTGAGATTGGTATAGGCGAAGACGAAGGCGTACTGCGATCCTACCCGCACTTGCGAATACGTCGCGATGTCGTGTTTGCTGGCGGCGGGCCACAACAGATCGACGGAGCTTTGGAAAGGCTGGCCGTCCACCACAAATTCGAGCCCCGCGGGTTCGGTGTAGATCCGCACGCTGTTGACGCCGGATTGCGCCCGCGCCGCACCGCACGCCAGAAGCGCTCCGAACACGAACATCCCGGCCCTGAATCGCTGCATCGCCATCACACCCTTCGACCCTTAGAAAACCGAACTGATCCCCACCAGGAAAACGAAATCGTGCATCCAGCCGGACATCTTGCTGCCAGGGGGAGTGGCCAGCAGGTTGGAGGGCACGGGTGTAGCGTAGTCGCGCACGTCGATGCGGAACAGCACGCGCGGCGAGACACTGACCTTAATGCCTCCACCGAAACTCACGAGCGGTTTCGCCTCGTTGGTATGCGTGAGCAGCACCAGATTGCTCAACGGCTGATAGGCAGGTTCCGTGCCGGTGCCGCGGTAAAGCTTCACGCCCGCGCCGGCGGCGAGGAACGGCCGCACGCGCGCATCCTTGTTGGTGGCGTGAATCAGCACGTCGTAGTGGATCGCGTGGGTCTGCGCCGTGGCCTTGGCCGTGACGGAACCGGCGGTGACCCGCAGATCGTCGGCCTGATAGGTGTACCGGACTTCGCCGCCCACGAAGCGGCTGATCTGGTTGCCCAGCAGCGCGCCCGCGGCCATGCCAGGCGCCATGCCCGCCGTGCCGCTAACCGTGCCGGCCGTGACCGGGACATCGCGGAGGAAACCATATCCCCCAGCCACGCCAACCTCCCAATGCTGGCCGAACACCACGCATTGCAGTGGCAGCAGTATGAGCGCGGCGCGTAGTAGCTTTCGCATCAGTGCAACTCCCTTTCTAATTCACGACTCGCACCAGGGACGTAGTCGAAACGCCTCCCTGGACGATCGTCAGTGGAATGTCAAAACCCGTGGGAACACCCTTGAATGGCACCGAAACGTTGATCTGGTAGACACCCACCAGTCCCGGCGTGAGCCCGCAGAAAGCCACCGGCAGCGAGGCCCCGCCCAGCGTCACCGTGGCAGGCAGCAAAGTGGATGACAGCGGCTGCGAGGGCGCCGGCATCCCGGTCGCAACGGCGGGCGAAGTCTGGCCCATGCCCGTCAGATAGATGGTCAGCACATCGCTCGGATGCACCGGATTGGAATCGGTCACCAGCGTCTCATTGGCGGCGCGGACGATCGCCGGGATGCCCGTCACCGGGCCCGCGGCGCCGGAATGGAAGACGCTCGGAGCAGCGCTCAGGATCGTCACGTACAGCGCATCGCTCGTGCCCCCCGGAGTGCGCAGCACGATGCTCGCGGTGCCGTTGATCTGGTACGGCAACTGCGCGTTGATCTGCGAAGGCGAGACAAAGATCATGGGCAGCACCACGCCGTTCGCGGTAAGGCAGGAATCGCCGAGCACCGTCGGCAGAGGCACGTCCATGGTGGCAAGGGTCAGCGGACTCAGATGGCTGCCGAACAGGCTGACCAGTCCGCCCGGCGCGACCGGCAGCGTGAAATCCGCCGCATTGACCAGACGGTCCAGCACCGGCGGCGCGAGCGAGGCTCCGTAGTTCCACGGGAGCACCGTGAAGCCGGAAGTGGTGAGGGAGATGATGGCGGAGCGGTCCGCGAGCGGCGCCAGTGTGCGCAGGAACGGAGTCGATGCGCCGCCCGTGAGCGGTGCTTCCACCATCATGGTGGGCAAGGGCGGAGCGGAGCCATCGCCTTTCAGCGCCTGCACATATCCCTGGCGGGCGGTGGAGGCGGCGGTGAGAAAACCGTCCTGATCCACGAACGCGAAACCAGCGGCGGTATCGGAGGGCGCGATCACGGTATTGACCGCCACCAGCGACGCGTTCAACAGGTAGTGATCCACCATGTACGTCCCGAAGCTGGAGGCGGCCAGCGGCCCCTGCAGCGCCGCGAAATCCTTGCGCGAAATCGTGAAGGAATCCACGCTCGCGTTGTACATGAGCGTGCGGCCATCCGGCATCGCCGCGAAGATGCCGCCGCCATTGGGCGCCGCCATCATCGTGGTGCTGACGTGAATGTCGTTCTTATACGGACCCAGGCTCGGTAGAGTGGTCGCCTTGAGAGTCGAGAGATCCACCAGATCGATGGTGTGAATCGGTCCGGCGACACGCGACGCAACCAGAGTGGCCTTCCCGGAAGCGGCCACCGAGCGCGCGTAGTGACCCAACGGCAGCACGATGGGCGCGATCTGCTGCAGCGTGTTCAGGTCGTAGCGCGTCACGATCTGCGAATTGTCATTGGCCACCATCAAATAATTGCGATCGAAGCTGATCGCCATCTGCATAGGCGTGTTGCCCGTGCGCAGCGTGGCGATCTGAGCGAAGTTCGCGCCATCGAAGACCAGCACCTGATTGGTATCCTGCCGCAGAATGTAGAAGCGGCTCCGCGCCGGGTCGGCGAGAATGTCCACCAGTTGCCCCGGCGTATCGAAGAAGGCGCCGCGATTTTCCGGCGCGCGATTGTTCACCAGCACGCGGAAGTGCGCCCGCACCCCGGCCGTGTAGCTCTCCACCACTCCGGCGGCGGGCGGCGGCGGCATATTGACCGCGCTCCCGGAGATCACGTTGAACTGGTACGCCCGCGTGCCGGTGAGGCTGCGGATGGTCGCGGGGTCCACCGAAATCGTGACCCTCGCCGGCGTCACTCCAGCCGACGGTGTGACGGTCAGGCCGCCTCCGGAACTGTTCTGAATCTGGAACGGCACGGCGTTGCCCGCGGGATCGATGATATCGATCTGCTGCGTGAGCGCCCCGCCGGCGCAGAAGTTGCCGCGAAACACCACGTCTTCGACCGACGCCATGACGCGCGGTGCCTTATCCAGTTGCGCCATCGGGAGAATCGTCACACCGCTATCGGAGATCGAGTAGAGCACGCTCTCATCGGCGTTGAACAGCGATTTGCCGGCCAGGTTCTCAGAGAGTTGAATGCGCTCCCGCACATTGAGGTTGTCGGCATCCATCACCATCAGATTGGGCGGGACTCCGGTTGCCAGCGTCTGGGTGAGTTGCGCGTAGATCAGGCTCTTGCTGGAGCGGATCGCGACCGACCCCACGCTGAGCGGAGCCGCGCTGATGGGCCATTGCGCCAGCAGCGGACCAGTGGCGACGTGGTCGCCCAGAAAGCCCGATCCGGAGCCGATCAGCGCCCACCCGGTCATGTAATACGACCCGTCTCTGCTCGCCGAAATCGCGCGCGGGCCGAGGCTCGGCGCAGTCGAAAGCCCGAAGGTCGCAGTGATCTTGCGGCTGGAGGTCTGGTAGCTGAACAGCAGCACCTGGGACGCCGTACCGGTATCGGGCGTAGTCCCGCCGATACCGAACACGTGGCTGCCATCGGCAGTGGCCGTAAGAGATCCCGCGATGATCTGCGGCGGGAAAGTGGCCTGGTCCACTGGCAGCGTAGCACTCAGCACATTGGCCACCGTGCCCAGCACCGTGGTGGCGCCACTCGCGGGGTCGAAGAGCAGGAACTCGTCCTGGGTCAGAATCACCGCCAGCCCATCGGCTCCGAAGGCCACCCCCACAGGGCTGGACGAGAGTCCGAAGGTGCGCTTCTGATTGTTGGTAAGGTCGATCACGGTCACCGCATCCTGCCCGGCCTGCGAGAGGGAACCGCCGCCGCTCGATGCGTAATGCGTGACCACAAGGTAGTGGCCGTTGGGAGAGACGGCCACCCCGCCCGGATAAGGCGCGACGCTGAAAGAGCGGCTGATGCTGG
This sequence comes from uncultured Acidobacteriia bacterium, assembly GCA_903876865.1. Taxonomy (GTDB): domain Bacteria; phylum Acidobacteriota; class Terriglobia; order Bryobacterales; family Bryobacteraceae; genus Solibacter. The sequence goes on along the minus strand of CAIRBY010000603.1, from coordinate 12,525 downwards.
CGTCGGCGAGCGACATCACTTCGACGCGGCTCGAAGTGTAGTTGGCAATGTAAAGATAGCCGCGCGCTTCGTCCAGAGCGATGTCCGAAGCCGGCCCCCCGATGGTGACGACGCGGCCGAACGTTGCCGCGGCGCCATTTCCGGCGAGCAAGGCGGCCAGCGAAAGAAGCAGTAGGAATTTGATGCGCATGGCGATGGGTCCTCTATTTCACCGGCCCTCCGCCAGGCTTGGCGGTGGTGGTCGATGTAGCGGCGGCGGCAGCCGGCGAAACTGCGGAGGCCGCGGGTAATGTGCTGAAGTCCTTCCCTTCCAGCTTCGTGCCGCCCTGGGCCTTGAGAATCTCGATCAACTTCTCAACCGCAATCGTCTGCCCCGGCGTGCCCGGGGGCACAGGCCCGGTGACGCCCAGACCGGGCGTGCGGGTTTGGGAGTCACTCTCGCCCAGCGGCACCGGCAGCGTGATCTTCGGCAATGCCTGTCCCACCGGAATCGGCCTCACAATCTCCGGCGTCACGATCACGATCAGTTCGTTGTTCTGCTTGTTCACCGATTTGGATTGGAACAGCTTGCCGAGCAGGGGCACGCTGGAAAGCAGCGGCACCCTCTCTACCGTCTCGGTGAGGCGCCGGTCGAGCAGACCGCCGATGGCGAAACTCTGTCCCGTCTCCAATTCGATTTCGGTCTCCACCCGCCGTGTGGTCAGGCCGGGAACCGTGAAGCCCGAGACATTCAGGCCGGCCGTGAAATCGAGCGCGCTCACCTCCGGCGCGACCGTCAGGCGGATCGTCCCCCGGGGCGTAATCACGGGCAGGAAGTTGATGCGGACACCGAATTCACGGAAGGCCACGGTCACGGTGCCCACTCCGGAACCGCCGCCTTGCAGTACCGGATAAGGGAACTCGCCGCCGGCCAGGAAGCTGGCCTGCTTGCCATCGATGGCGAGCACATTGGGTTCGGCCAGAATCTCGAACAGCCCTTTAGTCTGCAGCGCCTTGATGGTCGCGCCCAGATTGAGATCGCGCCGGAACAGGAAGAAATTGAGCGCGTCGCTGAGCGTCACGGCAGCCTGCTGCGCAGCGCTAGGCGCAGTCACGGTGGGCGCGCTGAACTGCCCGGTGGTGACGCGTCCCACCGTATTCGTGCCTCCGGTGCTGATCAGGTTCATGCCGAGTTCCATCGTGTTGTTGCGGTCCACCGTGGCGAACTGAACCTTCAGCAGAATCTGCGCATCGGTGGGCGGAACATCGACATAGAGGAGGTTGACGACCTTCCCCATGGCGCTCGCGATCGCGCTGGCGCGGCCCACACTCACCATGTCCTTGGCGGTGCCGGAGAGGAAGATCGAATCGTTCTCGAAACTGACTTTGATATCCTGCCCGGGCAACTGCTCCTGCAATTGGCGGCGCAGGGTTTCCAGGCGGTTGCGGGCGCTGCTCGTGTTCGCGCGCACCACCAGATCGAAGAAGAGCTTGCTGCCACCTTCCTGCCAGATGATCAGGCTGGTCTCGCCCGCAAGTTTCCCATCCAGCAGAATCTCCTTGGGGCCGATCACCCGCGCTTCCGCCACATCGCCATAGCCCACGGCGACGCGTTCGATCACCGCCGTGCTATTGACGATCAGCGATTTGCCTACCGTCAGCACCAATTCCCGCGGCGATTGCGGCACGGATTGCGCGCCCGCCTGCACCAGCGAAAGCACAACCGCCACAATCGCGAGCAGGCTGGCCCGAGTGAGTTTGGGAACGAAGTGAAGAGAGTTGTGCGATCTCACTGTTTTACCTCGGCCGGATGAGCGAACTTGGCCTCGGAGCGAAGCGCTCCGTTGATGATTTCGACCTGGCATACCGGCTTCTCCGCGGGTTTGGGCGCCGGGGGCTCAATCTCGGCAACGGCAACCGCGCGCCGGTGCACCGCGACTGCGGCCGCCGCGGGCTTGGGCGCGGCCTCGCCATCGCTGAAGAGTCCGGCCATCGCGACCCCGGGCGGCTTCGAAGCCTGCGTATCCAGGGGGTTCCGCAACACCAGTTGGATGCGCGTCTCCTTGCTCGCCAGGCTCAACACTTCGGCCTGTTCGGGTGTCACCAGCAGATTCACCACCGGAACCACGGTCGGCTTGCCTTCGTTATCCTTCTGGTAATTCTGTCCGGCGGAGAGCACCTGTATGCTCTGTAGAATCGTTTTCACTTTAGGGCCGGCCGCAGCCTGCGCTCCCGGCGGCGTGCCGGAGATCAGCACGTCTACACGCATTCCGGGCATCACGAACCCGGCCACGCCCACAATGTCATCCACCCGCACCGCCACCGCGCGCATTCCCGGGGGGATGATCGCCGCCAGTCCGCCGCCCGCGCCTGTCGATGCCAGCCGGTTTTCCATCACCGGTTCGCCTTCCCACATCGCGACGATCACACCTCGGCCGATCGCCATCTCTTTCTTCACCATCGCGCCCTTCGGAACCGAACCCGCCCACGGAGCCGCTTTCAGATCCCCGTCCTTGATCAGCGTGCCGATCGCCAGATCGCGCGCCGCCATCACCACCGTGGTGGTCGCTACCGGCGTAGCCTGCGTGGTCTTGGCCACCATCACCCGATAGACCAGATAGGTAGCGCCGCCCGAAACAATCAGGGCGAGTGCGAGAATGGCGCTAACTCTAGGATTCATGCTTGCCTCACAACCTGAGTCCCTGTCTCCACACTTCAACTTCCGAGCAGAGCCAGCATAGGACATCTCGCAATTTACGGCCCACTCCCGCGGCCATGATTCTCTTTAGGCATCGGTGCGATTCGGAAGATAACTGTGCACGCCAGTAGACAGCCGTCCGAATTCAGGGCGTGGCAGTTTACAGCCGCCTCATTCGGGATCAGTGCTTAGAGATAGCAAGCGCTCGTGGGAACTGAATGGAGCATGGATTGCTGGCCTAATCCTGCAACCTCCTAGTCATAGGAAGTGCGACAGACATTGAGTGAATATGGAACTTCACGATTTGCTTCTCCCGTTCCCGCATTCCGGAGGGCGCAACGGCAAGCGCCTCAGCATCCCACTCAAGAACCACTCCCGCCGGGGCTTCGTCCTGATCATCATGGCCTGCTCGCTCGTGGTCATGCTGGCTTTCGTCGGCCTTGCTCTCGACACAGGGTATCTGCAGTTGATCCAAACTCGGATGCAGACCGCCGCGGATGCCGCAGCGCTGGGTGGTGTCCAGGAATTCCGCATGAACGGCACCGCCAATATAGTCACAGCGGCGCGGGCCGATGCGACGCTGAACGGCCTGACGGATGGAGTTACCGGAGTCACGGTCACCGTCAATAATCCGCCGACCAAGGGGTACTCGTCCACAAATTCCACCGCCGTTGAAGTGATCATCACCAAGCAGGTCTCCACCTATTTCATGAAGATGGTGGGGAGCAAGACCGTGACGCTCACCGCCCGTTCCGTGGCCCGGCAAGGCAGCGGGACCACCTGCGTTCACGCTTTGGACAACACCATCGCGGCTGCCTTTAGCGTGAGCAACGGCGCGACCCTGGTAGCGGCTTGCGGGATCTCTACGGATTCCAGCAGCGCGACGGCAATTAACGATGCCGGAGGCGCGGCAATCACTACATCCAGTGTCGCGTCTTACGGTGGCATTTCCGTGTCGGGTGGATCGCACCTCACCGCCACTTCGGCCATAGCCAACGGCACCGTTTCGGTTACTGGTGGCTCGATCATGACGCCCGCCGCAACGATTGGCGGCGTGAGCAGGCTCGGCGACCCGCTGGGTTATATCACCGCGCCCACGGTGGGGTCTTGCAACTATAACAACTACGTAGCCGGCGGCGGCCAAACCCTTACAGTCAATCCCGGAGTATACTGCGGCGGCATGCAACTGGGAAACGGAGCCCGCGTCACTTTTAATGCCGGAACCTACATCATCAAAGGCGGCGGCTTGAACATCAATGGCGGAGTCACGGCTACCGGTACCGGGATTACCTTCTACAACACGGGCGCCGCCGGGTATACCTACTCACCGATCGTCATTGGGAATGGAGCGGTGGTCACCTTCTCAGCCCCGACTACAGGTGGATATGCGGGCATCCTCTTCTTCCAGGACCGCAGCATCGTATCCGCGGCAATGAACCAGTTCGTAGGCGGCACCACCATGAATCTGACGGGCAGCATGTACTTCCCGACTACTCCGGTTACCTTTTCGAACGGGAACAGCACTGCCAGCCCCTACTCCATCATCGTCGCCAAGAACGTGGTCTTTAGCGGCGGCGTGAAGGTAAACAACGACTACTCTTCCCTGCCCGGAGGCTCCCCCGTGAGGGGAAACGCAGTGATTAGTGAGTGATCATGCCACTTCTGCGGGCAATTCGGCATTCAGGAGAGGCGGTTCGCCCAGGGCGGCGAGGCGTTGCGACCATCGAATTCGCTCTGGTCGCGCCGATCCTCCTACTGCTCCTTGGCGGAGTCCTGGATTTCGCCATGCTGCTTCGCACCGCTACCTGCGCCTCCGACGCCGCACATGCGGGCGCAAGCTATGGCAGCTATAGCGCCAGCACCACCACCGACTACACGGGAATGCAGAACGCGGCTATCAGTGCCGCGCCCAGTCTCACCGGGATGACCGCCTCGGCCTCCCGCTTCTGCCAGTGTACGAACGGCACCAGCATCAGTTGTGCCGGAAGTTGCGCCAACGGCAAGATGTTGCTTTATGTGCAGGTTACAACTCAGGGCACGGCCACCACCATTTTCAAGTACAAGATTCTGAACTTCTCCGGCACCGTGAATGGCAAGGCGACGATGAGGGCACAATAACATGCGCGCATGCAAAGTAGGCTCCAGTTCCAGGCGAGGCAGCACGCTCGTGGAATCAGCGATCGTCGCCGCCGGCTTCATCGTCTTTATGGCCGGCGTCATGGAGTTTGGACGCATCGGCTTCGCCTACAACCAGGTATCGTTTGCCGCTGAAAGAGCAGCGCGCTTCGCCTCCGTCCGCGGCAGCGGAAGTGGACACGCGGCCACGGCCACCGATGTCCAGAATAATGCCCTGGGATACTTCAGCGGCATTGACAGGAGCCAGATTACGGTGACCACCACCTGGACTCCGGACAACAAACCCGGCAGTAAGGTACAGGTCAGGGTCGCATACGCATTCGTGTCGGTGATGCCGGTGATTTCGAAGACGGGTTTGGCGCTGCACTGCACTGCTAGGGATATCATCACGCAGTAGCGTCGGGTCGCGGGGACAAACTCAGGGGCCAAGGCTGCTTATCGGAAGGTTTCCCCGGTTGCAGGGAATACAGAAAGCGCCGGAAGCTGTAGAGCGCCTCCGCTCCTCCAAACTTCAGTTCCACCCAGAAGCCATCCTCTTCGTTACGGAACACTTCGCCGTAGGCGCAGATGTGTGGGTTGGGGGTACCACTGAGAGGCTGCTCGATCTGATTTTCAAAGACGATCTGAAGGACAGTGCCCAGATAGAAGCTGTCGGGGGCGAAAATCCTGGCGTCGTGAATATCAATCTCGCGAACGGGGTTCGGCTTTGGAATAGAGCCCGTCCAGTAATAGGCCACCAGGCTCTTGGGCTCGACATACAGGGAGCTTCTCCCGGTTTCCAGAGCCGATAGCAGCTTGTAGATCGATTTCATCTCGCTACACCGCTCTCCCCAGCGGGGAGCGCGCTACCCGCAGGGCGATTTTCTCTTTCGGCGGGCTTCCCACCACCGGCTTCCCCGCCCGGAAGCCCCAGTAATCCAGCATTTTCTCGGGTGAAGAGATCAGGAGATGATCACCCAGGCGGGTATCCGATTCATAGATCGTATGGGCCGGCAACTGCAGCACGCTTGCGCACTGCCAGCGGATGCCGGCAATGCGCATCGGCCCTAAGTTTTCGATCATGTGGATTACCCGGTTTTGCGAATCCAAAAAAATCACGTCGATGGCAAACATCAACCCAATCGTGTGGATCCCGCGGGAGGGAACGATCCAGACTGCCTCGTCTGAGCGCATCCGCGCCTTACCGAGGAGACCACACAGCCTGGCAAGCGGTGTGTCGGCAACCTTCACCCCGAGATTGATGAATGACTGCCTCGAAATATTGAATGCACAGAGAGAGGTCTTCACCCGCTTGTGTCCTTCCGGAGTTTGGCTTGCTGTACACGGGCCGTCTCAGCGGCGCGCCCAGACAGGGAACGCCGCTGTTCAACGGTCATGGCCCCTGGAACCTGTGTACAGGGAAAAGTCCCGGATGCCGTTTCGGTTAGTTGACGTGTTTGCGGCGGCGCTGAATCACCACGAACAACAGGATCAGTACGCAAGCTCCAGCGATCAGACGAATCATGGTAGTGCTGTCCATTTTGATGCTCCTTGTAAATTAGGTTATGGGCCGAAAACCCCGGAAAAGCCCTCCGACATCGCGATCATGGCCGGGCCCAACAGGACCACGAACAACGACGGGAAGATAAACACAACCAATGGGAAGACAAGCTTCACAGTGGTCTTCGCAGCTCGCTCTTCAGCTTGCTGGCGTCTCCGTGTGCGCATCGTATCGGAGTACACACGTAAAGTCTTTGCAATACTCGTGCCAAACGTATCGGCCTGCACCAGCATATTCACCAAAGCGCGGATCGCTTCGATATCCGTGCGCTCCGCCAGGGCATCCAGAGCCTCGCGGCGAGGCCGTCCAGCACGCTGTTCGAGCATCAGGAGGCTGAATTCGTCAGCCAGCTCCGGCTGGCTCAGGCGGACCTCCTGGGAGACGCGCAGCACCGCTTGATCGAGGCTCAAACCGGCCTCGCTGCACACCACCATCAGGTCCAGCGCCTCCGGGAGCCCCATTTTAAGTTTCAGTTGGCGCTTGGCTGTGTACTTTCGTAGCCACATGTCCGGCGCCAGAAAGCCAATCCCGATGGCGGCGGTAAAGAAAAGGAAGGGAGCGTCGCCATAAACCTGGGTTACTGCCACGATCACTACCAACACCAGGGGCACCAGCACCTTGGCGCCGTAAGAGACGTTGACCGCGGAATCCTGCCGGAAACCGGCCCGGATCAGGCGCTTCTGCAGCGCGGAGACGTCGTGAGTGCTCCGCGGCAGCACGTTGGCGAAGGGCTGGATGATCTGCTCCATCGCGGGCGACTTCGGCCGCAGCATCGTGACCAGCGAACTCTTGGAATGCTCCAGGCGCTCATCCACCAGCGCCGAGAACCGCTCCCACACCGCATCGCGGTAGAACACCAGCAGCACCGCGCTGCAGATCAGTCCGAAGGTGCCGATGAACGCAATGATGAGGACTGTCATTTCCCTTGCCTCAAACCTGAATTTTCACGATCTTACGGATGATCAGCGCCCCCACCACCGTGGCGGTGAAAGAGCCATAGAGCATATGCCGGCCCTGTTCTTTGGTCCAGAGCACGCTCATCTGATCCGGGTTGATCAGCCACAGCAGGAAACCAAGTCCGGCCGGCAGCAGCGAGAGAATCCAGCCGGTCATGCGGCCCTGCGCCGTGTGTACCTTGATCTGCCCTTGCAGGCGGAAGTCCTCGCGCACCAGGTGCGCTACCTGATCCAGAATCTCCGTCAGGTTGCCGCCGCTATCGGCCTGTATCAGCACCGCCGAAACCACCATGCGGATATCGTGAATCGGTACCCGCCCCGCCAGATTGAGCATCGCGACCCGCAGGTCCATGCCGAAATTCTGCTCGTCGCAGCATTGCCGGAACTCCTTGCGGATCGGCTCCGGAGACTCCTTCGCCGTCATGTTCATCGCCGACGCCATACTATGCCCGGCGCGGATCGCCGAGCTCATCATGTCCAGCGCCTCCGGCAGCAACTCGCGCATCTTGTCGAAGCGATTCCCGCGCTTGTGCAGCACGTACATCGTCGGCATGGCCGCGCCCGCGATTCCGGCGGCGCAGGCAAACAGCAATTCCCCCGTCTGGAACTCGACCAGCAACAACAACAACACCCCGATTGCCACCGAAGACGTCAGGATCTTTCCCACCGTCACCTTCGCATCCGCCTGATTGATGGCCGTCTGCAGGCGGGTGGCGATATCCACCCGTTTCAGCAGGGCGTCCAGCCAGGGGATTCCAATCAGGTTCTCGCCCCGGCGGATATCCAGGGCCGCAGCCTTGTCCCGCCGGTCTTTGGCCGAAGGCGCCATCGCGTCCAGGCGTTGGATCGTCTGCTTGCTGACCTTCGCCTGCGGCCCCATCAGGGCACGCGCGGCCACCACCAGAGGAACCAGGCAGACGAAAAAGACCACAACCAGTACCCACATACGTTTGCCTCTCTATTCCACTTCCGTGCACTTCTCGAAGATCTCCGGTGGCAGCACGATCCCCGCGACGCGCAGCTTCTCGCTGAATTTCGCGCGGATGCCGCTGGGTTTGAACACGCCCACCACCCTTCCGTTCGGACCCACGCCGTGGCGCACGAAGGTGAAGATATCCTGCATGCTGATCGTGTCGCCTTCCATGCCCGTAATCTCGGAGATGGCCACCACCCGGCGGCTGCCATCGCTCATGCGCGAGACCTGCACCATCACCGAAACGGCGGAAGCGATCTGCTGCCGCACCGCCTTTTCCTGCACGCTCAGATTGGCCATCGCCACCATGGATTCCAGGCGGGAAATGGCATCGCGGGTCGTATTGGCGTGAATCGTGGCCATCGAGCCTTCGTGGCCCGTGTTCATCGCCTGCAGCATGTCGAACGCCTCTTCGCCGCGAACCTCGCCGATGATGATGCGGTCCGGCCGCATACGCAGGCTATTGATCAGCAGTTGCCGCTGCCGGATCGCGCCTTTGCCTTCCACATTGGGCGGGCGCGTCTCCAGACGCACCACGTTTTCCTGCTGGATCTGCAACTCCGCCGCGTCTTCGATCGTCACCAGCCGTTCCGTGGCCGGAATGTAGGAAGAGAGCAGATTGAGAAAAGTCGTCTTGCCGGCGCCCGTACCGCCGGAGATCAGGATGCTGATTCTCGCCCGAACCGCCGAAGCCAGAATCTCCAGCATCTCCGGCGAGATGCTCTTGTACTCGAGATAGCGCTGCGCCGTGAGCGGGGAGCCGCCAAACCGGCGGATCGAGAGCGAGGGCCCGTCGAGCGCCAGCGGCGGAATGATCGCGTTGACGCGCGAACCATCGGCCAGACGCGCGTCCACCATCGGCGTGGATTCATCGATGCGCCTTCCCACAGCGCCGACGATCCGGTCGATGATCTGCAGCAGGTGCCGGTCGTCGCGGAACTTGATGTCCGTCTTCTCCAACACGCCGCGCCGCTCCACATACACCAGGTCTTTGCGATTGACCAGAATGTCCGAGATGGTGTGATCGTTCAGAAGCGGCTCGAGCGGACCGAGACCGAAGACTTCGTCCAACAACTCGCTCTGGATCTTCTCTTTTTCTGCGCCGTTGAGCAGCAGTTTCTCTTTGAGAACGATGTCCTGAATCAGGCCGCTGACCGCCACGCGGGCGCGGACGGGGGTGAGAATCGACAGCTTCTCCAGATCCAATTGGGAGAGCAGTTGCTGGTGAATCCCGGATTTAACCTGATCGAAGCTCTGTATGTCCATTGCGTACGAACCTCTCTCAGGCGAACAGCCCCCAACCCTTCTTCTTGGGCGGTGTGGCGGGATGCCCGGCAGCCACTCGCGCCATGGTGCGCAGCGCCCCGGCCACCGGTGACTTTTCCAGAATCAAAGGAGTGCCCGCGTTGGAGGAACGCTGCACCGCCGCAAAATCGTTCGGCACTTTCCACTTCGGGCGCAGGCCGAGAGCGCGCGCAACACGATCGTCGTCGAAATCCCCGTGGTGCGCTTCGGCCCGGTTCACCACCACCTCGATATGCCGCTCCACCACCGCCTGAATGTGAGAGATGAAGCGCTGCGTGTTGCGCAGAGAGGGGATATCGAGCTGGGTCACCATATAGATGGTGTCCGCCATTTCAAACAGCGGCTCCACGCCTTCACCCAGGCTCCGGCCCGCATCCACCACAACGTAGGGATACTCGGTGCCGAGCACGTCGAGCAGTTTGCCCACCGCGCGGCTCTCGCAGCGCAGGGAGGAGTTGTAGGATTCGGGGGCGGCCAGGATGGAAACTCCGGAGGGGTGCTCGGTCATCAGCGTGGTAATGAATTCGTGATCCAGGCGCCTTGCGTTCTGCAGGGCTTCGGCCACGGTAAAGCGCGGGGTCACCCCGAGCAGCACCGCGATCTCTCCCAGATCGGGATTCAGATCCACCAGCGCGACTTCGGCGCCGGTCTCCATGCGTAACGCGATCGCGAAATTGGTGGCCAGCGTGGTCGCGCCGCTGCCGCCCTTCGCGCCCCAGAACACCAGCAGTTTGCCCCTGGTTTTCTTGACCGCGTGCTCGGAGTGGCGGGCCACGGCGCGCAACAGGGCATCGCGCAAATCCGTCGGCGGGGTGGTGGCGGTCAGGAACTCGCGCGCTCCGGCCCGCATCGCAAAGACCATCTGGTCGCTGTTGTGCGTGACGGAATAGACCATCACGGTGGCCGAGGGCTTTCGGGTGCAGATCGCCTCCACCAGATCCAGCGCCACGTCGGCATCCGAATCCACCTCTACCAGAAAGGCGTCGCAATCGAACTCAAGCAGGGAGGGTAACTGGGCGTAGCTGGGGTACGCGGTGAATTCTCGCAGGATGGTGGCGCGCTGTCCGTCACACGCACGGCTCAGATTACGGCGGCCGGTTTCATCGGGGCAGATCAGTACAACGGAAGAGTTGAGCGCCAGCACGGCCGGGATCTCCGGAGTGGAATTCCCCTGAGTAGCAGTTTCCGGGCGGGCATGAGGCACGCCGGGTCCTTCCACCGGTAGTTGAAATGCCGTCGCTCTGTTCACGGGATTTGTCCATGCCATTCATCTGGCAAAAAATGAGAATAAACTACCAATTGCAATCGCCGGCGCATAGGGTATCGAAAGCGCCGCCGCCTTGACTACCTGCGCCGGTTGGCGCGGTCGCAGGCCCAGATACGCGACGGAGAGAATCCCGCCCGCGATGGCCGTGACGAGAAAGGCCATCCAGAACTGGCTTGGCCCGATCCATGCTCCCACTCCCAGTGCCAGCTTCAGATCTCCCATCCCCATACCGCGCAGGAAGCAGGGTAGTGCGAACAAAAGCAGCGCCAGGCCGCAACCGGCCAGACTCTGGCGGAACCCAACCCACCCGCCACCCAGCCCCGGCACAATCATGCCGGCTGCCAGAAAGGGTAGCGAGAGCCAGTTGGGAATGCGCCGCGTGCGTACGTCGATGGCGGACGCCATCACCAGCACCACCACGTTCACCCACCACACCAGAGAGATCATACGGTGTCTCAACCTTTTTCCTGGGGACCGGGAGTCCCGATCCCCATGAATCGGTTTGTCATTGTTCTTCGGCTTCGTTTATGGAATCGAATTCGAAAGGTTGCCGGAGATCTTGCTGAAGGCGCTGTTGATGTTGTTCGCCACGCCCTTCATGCTCACCACGGCCGCCAAAGCGATGATGGCCGCTACCAGCGCATACTCGATCAGATCCTGGCCGTTATCTTCACGGAAGATCTGCGCCCGGACGTAAAGCTTGAGAAGCATATCATTCATGTACTTACTCCCAAATGGTCTGTTGAAGCCACAACATCACGGTCACCTACCGCGCAAGGCCGCTCAGCGGAAATTGAACCAACACCAGGCAGTTGAGCGTCCCCCGGGAATCGGTTTTACTGGACTACGAAAGCCCATTCGAGAGGTTGCCGGAGATCTTGCTGAAGGCGCTGTTGATGTTCGTCGCAACATCCTTCATGCTGACTACCGCCGCCAGCGCGATGATCGCCGCTACGAGCGCGTATTCAATCAGATCCTGGCCATTGTCCTCGCGGAAAATCTGGGCCCGTACGTAAAGTTTGAGCATCATGTCGTTCATGTCACATTCTCCTTTCGGGAAGTTCATTACTGCGTTTTTCACCCAAGGCGCGCTCACCGGTAATTTCCTGGACTCCGAATCCATCCGATGCGCAGCGCCATCCGCGATCCATGTCTCCACCGCATCGAACCCATTCGCGGGATGCTGCATTTCGAACTTCGTGCGGATCCCCGTAGCTCGCATGATGAAGACTTTTTCCTCCCGGTGATACTTGGCTGCACCGGGACACTTCTCGTAAGGCAATTCAGCGGCCAGACGTGATTTCTTTGGATATCAGTGACTTCCCGCTAACACCAGGCCGAAGTGTGCCCACGCGTATACAAACTCGCAGCCCGCTCCCGTGGGCTGTATACAGTACCTCGACGTCACTCCGAACCGAGCCGACAGTCAACGCTAAGCGAAGTGACAAAGCCACTTACGGACGTGACATCGGCCCTGCTTTCAATCCCGGGTTTGGAGCCCGGATTGCACCGTGAATCCGTGACGGAGCATCGGGGCGCGGATGTGTGCCCTTTGGAGAAATGTGGCCAGCCACAGCGCACAGATACATACATCGAGAATCAAAACGGCGGACCGCCCGCCACAGACCTGGGCCTGGATCGCGCTCGCGGCAATCCTGCTGCTCGCGCTCG
>CAIRBY010000602.1 GCA_903876865.1 uncultured Acidobacteriia bacterium | reverse complement strand
CGGCGCGCGGTTTCGACCACAAAGGCCGGTTCATTGCGTTTTCCGCGGTGCGGCACGGGGGCCAGATACGGGCAATCGGTCTCTACCAGGATACGGTCTTCGGGGGTGATGCGGGCGGCTTCGCGCAGGCTGTCGGCTTTGGGAAACGTCAGAACGCCGCCGAAACTCAGGTGAAAGCCGAGCGCGAGCGCCTGGCGCGCCTGCCCGGAATCGCCGGTAAAGCAGTGCATGATTCCGCCGTGGGGAAGGGCAGTCACCTGCGCCATGGTGTCTTCCCAGGCTTCGCGGGTGTGGATGACGATAGGCTTGCCGAATTCGGCGGCGATCTCCAACTGGCGCTCAAAAACCCGGCGCTGCACGTCCCGGGGGGAGAAATCGTAGTGATAATCGAGGCCGATTTCGCCCACGGCGAGGACTTTGGGGTGGCTGGCGAGGTCGCGCAGGCGGGCGTAGGTTTCGGGAGTGGCTTTAGCGGCATCGTGAGGATGCACGCCGATGGTGGCGTAGAGAAAGGGGTATTTTTCGGCCTGGCGGATGGCGACATCGAGTTCGCCGCCGGTGCCAATGGCCATCATGGTCCCGACGCCGGCCGCGAGAGCGCGTTCGATCACGCTCTCCCGGTCGGCATCGAACTTCTCATCATCGAGATGGCAGTGCGAATCGACTAGCTGCATTGCAGACGGCGTCACTTCAGGCGCGCTCCAACGGGAATCTCGTCGAGGAAGGCGGCGAGTACGGGTTTTCCGCCCTCGACGGAGGCCGCGACGATCATCCCATTGGATTCGATGCCTTTCAGCTTGCGCGGTTGCAAATTCGCTACGATCACCACTTTGCGGTTGAGCAATTGCTCCGGAGCGTAGGCTTCGGCGATGCCGGCCACGATGGTGCGCGGGCCGGACGCTTCCCCGATATCGATCTTCATGTGCATCAGCTTATCGGAGCCCTTGACGCGTTCGGCGAAGAGCACGAGGCCGACGCGGAGATCCACCTTCATCACATCGTCAATCGTGATCTTGGGCGTTTCCGGTTCGGCGGGAGCGGGCTTGCGGCCGAGCAGGATGTTCTGTTCGGCGGTCACCTTCTCTTCGAGTTCCTGCATCCGGGCGATGGCTTCCTTGGCTTCGATGCGGGGAAAGACCCCTGCGATTTCGCCGATCTTCTGCCCGGTGGCGAGTCCGCCCCATGCCAGCGTGGCGAACTGCAGGGTCTCGATCGATTCCGGCATGCCGAGCTGCGACCAGATCTTGGGCGCGGATTGGGGCAGCACCGGGCTGAGCAGGGCGGTGGCGATGCGCAGGGCTTCGGCGGCGGTGTAGAGCGTGGCGGAAAGTCCGGCCTGGGCCGCTTCCTCGGTGGCGCGGGCGAGTTTCCAGGGAGCGTGCTGCACGATGAACTTATCCACGGCGCCGATCAGTGCCCAGACGGCTTCGAGAGCCTTGGAAAACTCGAAGGCCTGGTAGAAGGCCTCGACGGATTTGATGGTCTCGCCGGCGAGCGCGGCGATAGCCGGGTCGCTGCCCGCGGGGATGATGCCGCCGCGGTACTGGCCGATCATGGTGAGGGTCCGGCTGGCGAGGTTGCCGAGGCCGTTGGCGAGATCCGAGTTGTAGCGGCCGATCAGGGCGTCGTAGCTGAAGCTGCCGTCCTGGCCGAAGACGATTTCGCGGAGCAGGAAGTAGCGCAGCGCATCGGCGCCCATCACCTGGCGGATGGGTTCGCTGCGCACGATGTTGCCGCGCGTCTTGCTCATCTTATCGTTCTCAAACAGCAGCCAGCCGTGGGCGAAAACCTGCTTGGGCAGCGGCAGGCCGGCGGCCATGAGGAAGGCGGGCCAGAAGACGGCGTGGAAGCGCGCGATCTCTTTGCCGATCAGGTGCAGATCGGCGGGCCAGAGGCTCTCGCCATCCACCTGCTCGCCGTCCACGGCGCTCATGTAGCCGATCAGGGCGTCGAACCAGACGTAGAAGACGTGCTTGCCTTCCACGGGCAGGGGGATGCCCCAATTGATGGTGGTGCGGCTGATGGAAAGATCGTTGAGACCCTGCTTGACGAAGGCGATGACTTCATTGCGGCGCGCTTCGGGCTGGATGAACTCCGGGTGCGTCTCGTAGAGTTCCAGCAGTTTCTCGGTGAAGGCAGAGAGCTTGAAGAAGTAGTTCTCTTCGGTGACGGTTTCGGTGGTGCGTCCGCAGATGGGGCAGGGGTCGCCGGCCTTGGCTTCGTTGGCGTAGAGTTCGTCGCTGACGCAATACTGGCCGGTGTAGCTGCCCTTGTAGACGAAGCCGTTATCCATGCAGCGCTGGAAGAGATTCTGCACGACCTTGTGATGCTTCGGGTCCGTGGTGCGGATGGTGCGGTCCACGCGGATGTTGAGCTTTTCCCACTGAGTGCTGAATTCCGCGGCGATGGCATCGGTGAAGGCCTGCGGTGTCTTGCCGGCGGCTTCGGCGGAGCGTTCGACCTTCTGGCCGTGCTCGTCCGTGCCGGTGAACATCACGGCATCGTAACCCTGCATGCGTTTGAAGCGGGCGATGGTCTCGGCGGCCATGGTGGTGTACGTGTGCCCGATGTGGGGCGCCGCGTTCACGTAATACAGGGGTGTGGTGAGGTAGTATTTCATCTGGTTAGTTTCAGGTACGCGTAATTGGCTTCGGCGATGATGTGTTTGAGCGCGACTCCGGTGGCCGCGGAGAGCTTCCGGCAATCCTCGTATTCCGGGGCGTAGCTGCCTTCGCTGGAGACCTTGATGCGGACTTTGCCGTGCGGCGTCTCGACCATGGTGAAGGTGCGCGCCTGCACGCGGCGCTCGGCGGGATAAACGCGCACGCCGAGGGTGGAGGTTTCCGAGAAGATGAGTTGCGCGAGGGCCTCGCGATGCTCGGGTTTGGCGACGGCGCGCAGCAGCGTGCCGGGGCGTCCCTTCTTCATGACGATGGGTTGGAGCGAGACATCGAGCGCGCCGAATTCGAGCAGGCGTTCCGCGGCGTAGGCGAGGATCTGCGGATTGAGGTCGTCGATATTGGCTTCGATCACGCTGACGGTGAGGGCTTCATCGGCGCCGGTCAGTTCGCCGGTGATGACGCGCAGCACGTTGGCGTGTTCTTTGAATTCGTGGTCGCCCGCACCATAGCCGGAGGCGCGGATCTTCATCGCCGGCAGTGTGCCGAAACGCGAAGCCAGCGTGGTGACAACGGCAGCGCCCGTGGGGGTGGTGAGTTCGAGGGCGGGTCCGCGGGAATACACGGGGAAGCCGCGCAGCAGGAGCGCGGTCGCGGGAGCGGGCACGGGCAGAATGCCATGCTCGGTTTTGACGGTGCCGCTGCCCACGTTGACGGGCGAGCAGATGACGGTCTCGATTTCCAGCAGGTCCAACGCGACGGCGGCGCCGACGATATCGGCGATCGAATCGGCCGCGCCCACTTCGTGGAAGTGGACCTTTTCGATGGGGACCTGATGCACCTCGGCCTCCGCCTCGCCGAGTCTACGGAAGATTGCGATGGCGGAGTGTTTGGCGGGCGGCGCCAGGTCCGCTTTCTCAATCATCTTGACGATCTGGGAGAGGTGACGGTGGGTCTTGGTCTCCTGGATGGCCACACGGAACTTGGTGGCGCCGATGCCGGAGCGTTTCACTTTTTCGAAAGAAACGTCGGCGCCGCACTCAAGCGAAGCGATGGCATCGGCGATGGCAGCCTGATCCGCGCCGGCATCGGCCAGCGCGCCCACCAGCATGTCTCCGCTCACGCCGGAGAAGGCATCGAAATAACAGGTTAGGGACACTAGTTCTCATTGTAACGGGTATTGGGATCGGGCCGGTTGGAATGGGGGCTCTGGCGCAAAACCCGAATCCGTCCGTATCGCGACCCCGTGGCTGCCAGTGTGCCCGGTACTGCGCCTGAATCCTGGCGGGTGTGGTACATTACTACCCCAATAGGAGATTTGCGGAATGCTACGAAGGTTGTCTGCTTTGCTTGTCCTTTCCCTGCCGTTATTCCCGGCGGATCTGAACTCTTCGCTTTTTGATCGGCTGGAATTTCGCAGCATCGGGCCCGCGTCCATGGGCGGGCGCATCACGGATGTGGAAGGGGTCGCGGGGAATCCGGCGCTGGTCTATGTGGCCACGGCGTCGGGTGGATTGTTCAAGACGAATAATGGCGGTACCACCTGGACGCCCATCTTCGAGCGCGAAGCCACGATTTCGATCGGCAATATTGCCGTGGATCCGCATAACTCCGACGTGGTGTGGCTGGGATCGGGCGAAGCCAATGCCCGCAACAGCGTCAGTTTCGGCGATGGCGTTTATAAGACCCTCGACGGCGGCAAGACGTGGCGCAACCTCGGGCTCAAGGACACGCACCACATTTCGCGCGTGGCGCTGAACCCGCTGAACACCAACATCGCTTACGTGTGCGCGCTGGGGCACAACACGGGGCCGAACGAAGAGCGCGGCGTCTTCATGACCACCGATGGCGGCGAGACCTGGAAGAAGACGCTGTACATCGACGCCCAACATGGTTGCGCGGATCTGGATGTGGATGCCAACAATCCGAATATCGTATTTGCGACGATGTGGAAGTTCGATCGCAAGCCGTGGAGCTTCATCTCCGGGAGTCCGCAGACCGGCGTGTTCCGCTCGATGGACGGCGGACGCACGTGGAAGCCGCTGAACGCGGGCCTGCCGAAGAACTGGGGGCGCATCGGCGTACGCGTGGCGCCAAGCAATTCCAACGTAGTTTATGTGATCGGCGAATCCAACGAGGGCACGCTGTTCCGCTCTGACGATCGCGGCGATCACTTCCGCATGATGACGAAGAATCCGGCGGTGGT
>CAIRBY010000601.1 GCA_903876865.1 uncultured Acidobacteriia bacterium | reverse complement strand
GTTTTTGACTTTCTTTGCGTCTCCGCGCCTTTGCGTGCCAATTCTTCCACCCCGAACCGCATCTCACGCCAAGCCGCCAAGAACACGCTTGTTCTTTTGCCTTTCTTTGCGTCTCTGCGCCTTTGCGTGCCAATTCTTCCACCCCGAACCGCATCTCACGCCAAGCCGCCAAGCCGCCAAGAACACGCCGAATCTTTTGACCTTCTTAGCGTCTCTGCGCCTTTGCGTGCCAATTCTTCCACCCCGAACCGCATCTCACGCCAAGCCGCCAAGCCCGCCAAGAACACGCTTGTTCTTTTGCCTTTCTCTGCGTCTCTGCGCCTTTGCGTGCCAATTCTTCCACCCCGAACCGCATCTCACGCCAAGCCGCCAGGCCCGCCAAGAACATGCCTATTCTCTTGAGTTCCTCCGCGCCCTTGCGTGCCCCGATTCTTCCTCCAACTCGTTCACAACCCGCGAGACCCCGTCCTTAATCAGCACCACGTGGAAATTAATCAGCAGCCCCAGTCTCTTATTAGAGAGCCGAAGATAAGTCAGTAGCTGTTTCTTATGCACCGGAGCCAGCGTCTCCACCGATTTGATTTCGACGATGACCTTGTCTTCCACCACCAGGTCCGCTCGAAATCCGGCGTCAATGCGGACGTTCTCATACACCACCGGGATCGCCTGCTGCCGCACCGTGCTTAGTCCCCTCTGCCCCAACTCATACACCAGCACCGCCTCGTACACCGATTCCAGCAATCCCGGCCCCAGTGTCGTATGAATCCGGTAGGCCGCATCCACGACCTCCGTCGCGATCGCATTTTCGGTCATACCTTCCCTCATCCGCTACCCGCAAAGCCGCAAAGAACTCCGCGTGCCCCTATCCCCTAATACCCCTGCTCCCGCAACTTCTCCACCGTCAGCGCCTCTTTCAAATCCAGCCGCCCCAGTAACTTCTCCACATGCTTAGCGAGCACATCGCACTCCAGATTCACCCGCGCCCCCGCCCGATACCCGCCCAGCGTCGTATTCCGAAACGTATGCGGAATGATCGTCGCGCTCAGCACTCCCCCCTCAATCCCCGCGATCGTCAGACTAATCCCGTCGATCGCAATCGAGCCCTTGAACACCAGGTACTTATCCAACTCGTCCGGCACCCTGATCCGCAGCCACCAGTTCTCCTCGCCCAGCGCATCCAGCCCCACGAACTCCCCCGTGCCGTCCACATGACCCTGCACGATATGCCCGTTCAGCCGTCCATTCGCCGCCAGCGGACGCTCCAGATTCACCCGCGCCCCCGCCCGCAAATCGCCCAGATTGCTCCGCCGCAGCGTCTCCGGCGCCAGGTCCGCGCTGAACCCGTCCTCGTGCAGCGCCGCCGCCGTCAGGCACACCCCGTTCACCGCGATGCTCGCCCCCAACTCCGCATCGCTCACCACCGTCCGGCACGCCACCCGCAACCGCGCCCCCGCAGTCACTACCGTGCCCAGCTCTTCAATGATCCCCGTGAACATTTACATATCCTTCCACCGCGAATTCGTCCGGCGGGATCGGATGAATCTGAATCTTGTGGATGCGGATCGCGTCCACTCGCCGCCGCCGCCCGATTCCGCCCGCCAGCGGCAGCGCCTCCATTCCGCCCAGAATCTTCGGCCCGTAGTAGAAGAAAATCCGGTCCACCACGCCGCTCTCGAGCGCGCTCCAGTTCAGCTTGCTCCCCGCCTCGATCATCAGCGATAGGTACCGCTGCCGCCCCAGCCACTCCACCGTGCTCAACAGATCCGCCCGCCCGCCCGGCCCGTCGAACACCAGCACCTGAATCCCGTGCGCCTCCAGTTGCTTCTTCCGCTCCGGGCTCGCCGCGCTGCTCGTCACCACCAGCACATCGCCGCGCGCCGAGCGCACCATCTTCGAATCCAGCGGCAGCCGCAACAGCGAATCCATCACGATCCGCAGCAGCGGCCGGCACCGCGGATGCCCCGTGCGGTCGCTCAACAGGCAGTCGTCCGCCAGCACCGTCCCGATCCCCGTCAGAATCGCGTCCGAATCGTGCCGCAACTCCTGCACGTGCGCCCGCGCCCGCTCGCTCGTGATCCATCCGCGATTGTCGTCCGGCGCCGAAATCTTCCCGTCCAGCGTGATCGCCGTCTTCAGCGTCACCAGCGGACGCCCCGTGCGCATGAAGTGCAGGAACGGCTCGTTCAGCTTCTCCGCCTCCGCCGTGTACTCCTCCGCGATCTCCACTGCCACGCCCGCCTCGCGCAGCCGTGCGAAGCCCTGTCCCGCCACCAGCGGATTCGCGTCCGTCACCGGAGCTACCACCCGGCCGATGCCCGCCCGGATCAGCGCGTCCACGCACGGCGGCGTCCGCCCGTGATGCGAGCACGGCTCCAGCGTCACGTACATCGTCGCCCCGCGCGCCTTCTCGCCTGCCTGCGCCAGCGCGATGATCTCCGCGTGGTGCAGTCCCGCATAGGTGTGGTACCCGCGCCCCACCACCTCTCCCTCACTTACGATCACCGCTCCCACCAGCGGATTCGGGCTTGCCAGAGACCTTCCCTGCCGCGCCAGGTCCAGCGCTTCGCGCATATGGTTCGGGGCCATTTGTCACCCTCTAGGTCTTACTCAAATATCGATTCGATGAACTTCTCCGGCTCGAAGGGCAGCAGATCGTCCGCCTGCTCGCCTACGCCGATGTAGCGGATCGGCAGATTCAACTCTCGCGCAATCGCCACCACAATCCCGCCCTTCGCCGTGCCGTCCAGTTTCGTCAGCACGATCCCCGTCACGCCGCTGCTCTCCGTGAATTTCCGCGCCTGCTCCAGCCCGTTCTGCCCCGTCGTCGCGTCCAGCACCAGCAGCACTTCGTGCGGAGCCCCCGGAATCACCTTCGCCGCCGTACGGCTCATCTTGGTCAGCTCCAGCATCAGGTTTTCCTTCGTCTGCAGCCGCCCCGCCGTATCCACCACCACGTAATCCACCTTGCGCGCCTTCGCCGCAGATACCGCGTCGAACACCACCGCGCTCGGGTCGCTCCCCGCCGATTGGCGGATCACCTGCGTCCCCGTCCGCTCGCCCCAGATCTCCAGTTGCTCGATCGCCGCCGCCCGGAACGTGTCCGCCGCGCACAACAGCACCGTCCGGTTCTCGTTGCGATACCGCCGCGCCAGTTTCCCGATCGTCGTCGTCTTGCCCGCGCCATTCACGCCCACCACCAGCACTACCGCCGGAGGCTCCGCCACGTGCGGCACCGCCCGCTCGCTCGCCTGCAGAATCTCCAGCAGATGTTCGCGGATCAGGTTCTTCAACTCCGCCGCGTCGCCCAGCTGATGCCGCTCCACCCGCTGCCGGATGCTCTCCAGAATCTCCGTCGTCGTGCGCACGCCCACGTCCGCAGCCAATAGCGTCGCTTCCAGCTCGTCCAGCAGGTCCGCGTCGATCTCTTTCTTGCCTTGAATCGCGTCTTCCAGCGCCGTGACCAGCCCCGCACGGGTCTTCTGTACTCCGCTCTTCAGTTTTTCCAGCAGGCTCGGTTCCTGCTCTACCGCGCCGAATAACGTTTGAATCATGGGATGATTTCAGTTTAGCAGTCGCATGCAACCGGATACCCAACTCGCCGCTTCACCGCAGATCGTGACCCGCCGCCGCCGCTTTGTCGGCGCTGCCATCTTCGCCACACTCGGCGCCAGTGCCCTCATGTTCCTGCGCTTCTTCTTCCCCCGCGCTCTCTTCGAACCCAATACCCGCTTCCGCATCGGCTACCCCGCCGATTTCCCCATCGGCGTCGATACCAAGTTCCAAAGCCAGTACCGCATCTGGGTCGTCCGCAACACTGAAGGCCTCTTCGTCATCTCCGCCATCTGCACCCACCTCGGCTGCACGCCCGATTGGAAGGCCGCCGAAAACAAATTCAAGTGCCCCTGCCACGGCAGCGGCTACGATTCCGATGGCGTCAACTTCGAAGGTCCCGCCCCCCGCCCCATGGACCGCGCCCACGTCGAACTCGATCCCGAAGGCCAGATCGTCGTCGATCTCGCCCGCGTCTATAAGTGGCCCAAAGGCGAGCCCAGCCAGTTCAATCAACCCGGAGCCATCCTGCGCGTATGAGCCTCTCCGCCAAGCTCGCCAGGCTCCTCAAATCCGCCCGCAAGACCCAGGTCGCCAAAAGCGTCCTCCGCGTCAAACACGAGGACACCCCGCGCGCCCGCTCCCTCGGCGTTCTCTCTAACGTCTTCCTCCACCTCCATCCCGCCAAAATCAATCGCGACGCCGTCGCCTACAACTACACCTGGGGCATGGGCGGCATGACCTTCTACGTCTACCTCGTCCTCGTCTTCACCGGCGCCCTGCTGATGTTCTACTACCACCCCTCCAAAGTCGTCGCCTACCGCGATATCCTCTATCTCGAAAACGACGTCCCCTTCGGCAAACTCCTCCGCAACATGCACCGCTGGGGCGCGCACCTCATGGTCATCATGGTGCAGTTGCACATGTTCCGCGTCTTCCTCACCGGGTCCTACAAAAAACCCCGCGAATTCAACTGGGTCGTCGGCGTCATCCTCCTCGTCCTCACCCTGCTCCTCAGCTTTACCGGATACCTGCTGCCGGACGATCAGCTCGGCTTCTGGGCCGTCACCGTCGGCACCAACATGGCCCGCGCCACCCCCCTGCTCGGCAATGAAGGCCCCTTCGGCCCCCAACTCGGCATGACGCCCTATAACGACGTCCGCTTCGGCCTCCTCGGCGGTTCCATCGTCGATTCCAACGCCCTCCTCCGCGCCTACATCTGGCACTGCATCGCCATCCCCATCCTCGCCTCGCTGTTCATGATCGTCCACTTCTGGCGCGTCCGAAAAGATGGCGGCATCTCCGGACCCGCGCCCGTCATGCTCGAAAGCGAAATCCCCCAGCCGAGGGAGCCCTAGCCATGGACCTCCACCAGCTCTGGACCATCCTCGCCACTCCGGACAACGTCCCCATCGTCCTGCTCGCGCTCGCCGTGCCCTTCTATACCTGGTACGGACTCCGCCAGTCCTTCGCCAACGATCGCCTCATCGCCCAACTCGAAGCCGATCCCGCCCTCGCCCGCACCCATCACCGCAAGACCCAGCCGTGGCGTCCCGAATGGGACCGCGAAGTCCACGTCTGGCCCTATCTCCTGCGCATCGAATTCCTCGCCGCCCTCATCGTCACCGTCATCCTGCTCGTCTGGTCCATCCTGCTCAACGCGCCCCTCGAAGAGCCCGCCAATCCCAACCTCACCATGAACCCCTCCAAGGCCCCCTGGTATTTCGTCGGCCTGCAGGAGATGCTCGTCTATTTCGACCCCTGGCTCGCCGGAGTCGTGATTCCGTTCCTCATCATCGTCGGCCTCATGGCCATCCCTTACATCGATACCAACCCGCTCGGCAGCGGCTACTACACCTTCAAGCAGCGCAAGGCCGCCATCCTCACGTTCTTATTCGGTTTCCTCGGCCTCTGGCTCACCATGATCTTCATCGGCGTCTTCGTCCGCGGCCCCGGTTGGATGTGGTTCTGGCCCGGCGCCACCTGGGATCACAACCGCCTCGTCTTCGAAGTCAATCGCGATCTGCCCTTCGGCGCTCTCTTCCTCGCCGCCTATACCGCCGCCGCCGCATGGGCCATCCACAAGCTCATCACCCTCACCCCGTTCCATCGCAAAATCCACGCCCGCATGAGCCGCTTCCAATACCTCGTGATGCAGTTCTTCCTCATCCTCATGCTCGCGCTCCCCCTGAAAATCCTCCTCCGCCAACTCTTCCGCATCAAATACCTCCTGGTCACCCCATGGTTCAACATATGAGGCCGATGCCCCGCCTCCAACCTCTCCGCTTCACCCGTAGGACAGGCCATCGTTTTGTGTGGCCTGTCGACTTCATAGTCTTTGACTTTGATTCTCTTGCCCATGATTCTCTTGCCCATGATTCTCTAGCCCATGATTCTCTAGCCCTGGAATCGCTTACCCTTGAAGTCCGTTGCTCTCCCCCCTCCCGGAGCCTCCCCCGATGACGCCCCCCGTGAAAGACCCCGTCATCCACTCCTCCCTCAGCCGCCCTCTCGCCGTCTCCGCGCTCCTGCTCCTCCTCGCCCTCGCCTGGAGCCTCTACGACGAGACCTATTCCATCCGCCCCTGGAAGTCCTACCAGTCCCGCTTCGCCAAACTCTACTCCCGCTTCCTCGACCAGGCCTCCGCCGGACAATCCGAACTCGAACGCAACCTCAAAGCCTCCCCTGACTACCGCGCCCTCGACTCCGCACTCCAGCAATCCGAGCGCGAGTCCCTCCCCGCCGTCGCCGCCATCGATCGCCAGATCAACCAGCAGCTCGCTCCCCAGATCCTCGCCCTCAACGAACCATTCCAAGAGGTCCGCAGCCGCATCGCCGCCCTCACCTATCAGCTCGAAACCTCCCGCAGCGAGTCCGCCAAAACCGACCTCCGCCGCCAGATCGACCAGCTCAAAGCCGAGACCCGCTTCGCCGCTCTCTCCGCGCAGCTCCAGTCCCTCAAAGACGAAAAGGCCCGCCTCCTCCAACAGCGCGTCGAACTCATGCGCCCCGCCGATGCCCTCCGCGCCCGCCGCGACCGCTACCTCGCCGACCGTCTCCCCGGCGCTTCCACCGCCACCATCTCTGCATTACGTACTTCGTTAACGAACTTCGATATCCGGATCCGCCAGATCCACGTCAAAGATGTCGATCTCGTCGATCGCTGCGAATCCTGCCACCTCGGCGCCCGCGAACCCGTCACCCTCACCAAAGCCTCCATGGGCGGGGAAGCCGTCTTCGCCAGCCATCCCAACCCCGAACTCCTGAAACTCCACGATCCCGAGAAGTTCGGCTGCACCCCCTGCCACGGCGGCAATGGCGTTGCCGTCGCCAGCGTCGAAAAGGCCCACGGCGCGAACAAATTCTGGCTCTGGCCCCTCCACGCCAAAGAGAACATCCAGGCCGGATGCCAGCAGTGCCACGCCCGCGAGATCCTCACCGAAATGGCCCCAACCCTCAATCAGGGCCGCGAAATCTACCGCGCCCGCGGCTGCATCGCCTGCCACCGCTACGAGTCCTTCGATCGCGAAGCCGATGAGATCTCGTCCGTCACCCAGCAACTCCGCTCGATCGACCAGCAGAAATCCGCCTGGACCCGCGAAGCCGCTCTCAGCGAAGCCCAGGCCAACGACCCGCGCACCTCAGACGAGGACGCCCGCAAACTCCTCGCCCACATCAACGACCTCAAACTCCGCGCCAGCCTCCTCGACGCCCAGGTCGATACGCTCGATACCCGCTCCCGCAGCCTCGTCCGCGAAGTCAAAAAGACCGGCCCCAGCCTCAAGGAAGTCCGCGCCAAACTCCGCCCCGAGTGGCTCCCCGTCTGGCTCAAAGATCCCCGCCAGTGGCGCGAAGGCACCAAGATGCCCTCCTTCCGTCTCGCCGATCCCGAGATCCGCGCCATCTCCGCCTTCCTCTGGCAATCCGCCCTCGCCGCCTCCCCGCCGCCGCAAGCCGCCGGAGACCCCGCGCGGGGCAGGGAAGCCTTCGAAACCCGCGGCTGCCTCGCCTGCCACTCCCTCGGCGAAGGCTCCGCGCGCCAGGGCGGCAACTTCGCCGCCAACCTCAGCCGCATCGGCGAGAAGGCCGATTACAGCTACCTCGTCCGCTGGATCCACAACCCGCGCCAGCGCTCCGCCCCCTATTGCGCCTTCGAAAAACGCGACCTCACCGCCGAAGATTACCGCCGCCACAACCTCCCCTTCCTCTTCGACCTCGATCACTCCCGTTGCCCCAACGACGGCCACGAACTCCAGGTCCAGCAGATGACCCCCATGCCCAGCCTGCGCCTCAGCGAACCCGAAGCCCGCGATATCGCCAGCTACCTCATGACGCGCAAGCACGACAATGTCGCGTATCCGGACGCGCCCTATCTCACCGACCCCGCCCTCAAATCCCAGGGGCTCGCTCTCGTCCGCAACTACGGCTGCGCCAACTGCCACGAAATCGCCGGACTTGAAGAGGAGCCCCGCATCGGCACCGAACTGACCCGCGAGGGCTCCAAGCCCATCGACCGCCTCGATTTCGCCCTCCTCACCGCCCAGGCCAATGCCGAGGGCTGGCTCACCCACAAAGGCTTCTTCGATCGCAAGCTCCAGAACCCCGCCATCTTCGATACCGGCAAAGAGAAGTCCGCCCAGGAGCGCCTCAAGATGCCGGACTTCCATCTCTCCAAGCCCGAGATCGATTCCGTCTCCACCTTTCTGCTCGGCTCCGTCGATGCCACTGTCCCCCCGCGCTATTTCAACACCCGCGGGCAGGACATCGCCGATGGCTGGTGGGTCGTCGCCAAGTACAACTGCATGGGCTGCCACCAGCTCCATCCCGGCCAGTCCAGCCTGCTCCAGCTCCTCCCCCAATATCAGGATGCCGATAGCCGCGACCGCCTCCCGCCCACCCTGATCGGCGAAGGCGCCCGCGTCAATCCCGCGTGGCTGCTCCGCTTCCTCGCCAACCCCGCGCTCTCAGACACCCTGACCGATCGCAACGGCGTGCGCCCCTACCTGCGCGTCCGCATGCCCAGCTTCAGTCTCTCCGCCGGAGAAGTACAGAAGCTCGCCCGCTTCTTCGCCGCCCTCGCCTCCCAAGCCCAACCCTTCGTCGCCGCCCCGCTCGACCCGCTCACCGCCTCCGAACTCACCCTTGCCCGCCAACTCTTCGCCAGCGAAGCCGCCCCCTGCCTCAAGTGCCACATGACCGGCGACCCCAAACACGATGCCCGCGCCACCGCCCCCAGCTTCGCCCTCGCCCCCGACCGCCTCCAGCCCGCCTGGGTACGCCGCTGGCTGCTCGACCCCGCCCTCCTCGCCCCCGGCACCGCCATGCCCAGCGGCCTCTTCCGCCGCGAGGGCGACCGCTTCGTCTTCGCCGGCCCCACCCCCCCCGCCTTCGCCTCCTACCCCAAAGACCACGCCGACCTCCTCACCCGCTTCATCTTCAAAACCCGGTGACAGACGGAACGTTCCCCAGTTTCCGAAACCCGGTGACAGACGGAACGTTCCCCAGTTTTTCCCCCGATCCGCCCCGCCTCCCCGCCCGATCATTCACAATAGAGACGTACCCATGAAACTCTACGCCGTAGCCGCCTTCGCCCTCCTCACCCTCATCAGTTGCTCCTCCGACAAGCCTCCCGCTGCCGCCACCACCGAACTTGCGCCTACCGGACCCGCCCTCTCCCCTGACGAAGCCAACGGCGCTACCCTCACCGGCAAAGTCGCCTTCACCGGCGCCAAGCCCCCCCTCTCCATGATCGACATGTCCGCCAACCCCGCCTGCGAACGCGCCCACAAAGACGCCCCCCTCGCCGCCGAGGACATCGTCGTCAACCCCAACGGCACCCTCAAATACGTCTTCGTCTGGGTCAAATCCGGACTCCCCGCCAACCAGCGCTGGGCGATCCCCGCCACCCCCGTCGTCCTCGATCAAAGCGGCTGCCAGTACAAGCCCCACATGATCGGCGTCATGACCGGCCAGAACGTCGAACTCCGCAATAGCGACCCCACCAACCACAACATCCACCCCCAGCCCTCCCTCAACCCCGAGTGGAACGATTCCCAAGCCCCCGGCGGCGACCCCAAATTCAAGACCTTCGCCCGCCAGGAAATCATGATCCCCGTCAAATGCAACGTCCATCCCTGGATGCGTTCCTTCATCGGCGCCGTCAATCATCCATTCTTCGCCGTGACGGGAGACGACGGAACGTTTACAATAGTAGGATTGCCTCCTGGGACCTACGTGATTCAAACCTGGCACGAGAAATTCGGAACCGTCGAGCAGACCGTTACCGTAGGCGCCAAAGAGCATAAAGCTGTCGATTTCTCCTACAAAGGATAGGGTGTTAAGGGCAGGATTCCTGAGTCTGTCCCGTATTCCATGCATCTAACGAACGTGGGTCCACTGTGGTTGCGGCGCTACGCGTTGGCGGTAAGCGGCTGCACGCTGCTCCTGCTCATCGCCGGCGGCCTCGTCACCAGTAACGATGCGGCTCTCTCCGTCCCGGATTGGCCCACCTCGTGGGGATCGCTCTTTCCCCCGCTCCAGGGCGGTATCCGCTACGAATTCGCCCATCGCGTTCTCGCTTTGCTCGCTACTCTGATGACGATCGGTCTCGCCCTTGCGATGCGCACCCGCCTCGCCTGGACCGCCCTCCTCGCCGTCGCCGCCCAAGCCGCGCTCGGCGGAGCCGGAGTCCTGCTCGCCGAACCCCTCTGGATCGCCATCGCTCACGCCTGCCTCGGTCAACTCCAGTTCGGCCTCGTCGTCGCCGTCACCGCCCAGGCCTTCGGCGCCACCCCGTCGCTCTCCCGCCCGCTCATCTTCGCCCTCATCCTCGCGCAAACCGCGCTCGGCGCCGCCGTCCGTTACGGCGTGATCGGACTCGCCGCCCATCTGGGTGGCGCTCTCGTTGCCACCCTCTATCTCATGTGGGTCTCGCTTTCGCTGCTCATGAACAATATGGACAATCCGTCCGTCCGCCGTCCCGCAATGCTCTTGCTCTCCCTCACCTTTTCTCAAGTCTTCCTCGGCATCGCCTCCTACATGGCGCGCGTCGTCTACGTCAACGCGCCCCAGCCCATGCCGCTCCTGATCTTCTTCACCGTCGCGCACGTCGCCTTCGGATCCCTTGTCTTCGGCGCAGCCGTCCT
This sequence comes from uncultured Acidobacteriia bacterium, assembly GCA_903876865.1. Classification (GTDB taxonomy): domain Bacteria; phylum Acidobacteriota; class Terriglobia; order Bryobacterales; family Bryobacteraceae; genus Solibacter. The sequence goes on along the minus strand of CAIRBY010000601.1, from coordinate 5,968 downwards.
CTTCACCACCCTGGCCCGCCCTCAACAACTTCCTGTTTCCGGGGGCCCCGTATCCGGGGTGGTCACAGCCTGATGCGCGATTACATCGAACTCACCAAGCCGCGCATTACCTGGCTCATTCTCATGAGCACCGGCATCGGCTATTTCTTCGGACTCCCCTCCCACGCCTGGGCTTCCATCAACTGGCTGCTGCTCCTCCACACCATCCTCGGCACCGGACTCATCGCCAGCGGCACCGCCGCCCTCAATCAGTGGTACGAACGCGCCGCCGATCGCAAGATGAACCGCACCGCCGGCCGCCCCCTGCCCTCCGGACGCCTCCTCGCCCCGCGCGCCCTCGCCTTCGGCATCGCCCTCTCCGTTGCCGGTTTCACCGAACTCTGGCTCGGCGTCAATCTCCTCACCGGCCTGCTCGGCGCCTTCACCCTCTTCAGCTATCTCTTCCTCTACACCCCCATGAAGTGCCGCACCTGGTGGAGCACCACCATCGGCGCCATCCCCGGCGCCATGCCCCCCATGATCGGCTATGCCGCCGCCGCCGGTGTCATTACCCGCGAATCCTGGGTGCTCTTCGCGATCCTCTTCCTCTGGCAGTTCCCCCACTTCTACTCCATCGCCTGGATGTACAAGGAAGATTACGCCCGCGCCGGCATCCAGATGCTCCCCGTCGTCGAACCCGATTGCCGCTCCACCGCGCGCCAGATCGTCCTCTACGGCATTGCCCTGATTCCCGTCAGCCTCGTTCCCAATCTGCTGGGAATGACAGGCCGCATCTACCTCGTCGGCGCGCTGATCCTCGGCCTCGTCTATCTTTATTCCGGCGTCCGCGTCGCCCTGGAGCGCTCGCTCGTGCGCGCCCGCGGCGTTCTGCTGACCTCCGTTCTCTATCTGCCGCTCATCTACGGCCTCATGCTCCTGGATAGGCCCGGCCTGTGATTCACGTTCGCAATCTCACTCACCGCTACGGCGACCGCGTCGCCCTCTCCAACGTCAATTTCGATGTCGCGCCCGGTGAGATTTTCGGCCTCCTCGGCCCCAACGGCGGCGGCAAATCCAGCCTCTTCCGCATCCTCGCCACCATGATGGCGCCCACCGAAGGCTCCGCCGAAATCAACGGCCACGATGTCGCGAGCGATCCCTCCGGCGTCCGCCGCTCCGTCGGTGTCGTCTTCCAGACCCAGTCCCTCGATAAGGCCCTTACCGTCGAAGAGAACCTCCGCGCCCAGGGCCACCTTCACGGCCTCTCCGGCGTCGTCCTCCGCGACCGCATGCACCACGCCATGCAGATCCTCGGCATCGATGACCGCCGCAAAGATCTCGTCGAGACCCTCTCCGGCGGTCTCCGCCGCCGCGTCGAAATCGCCAAAGCCCTCCTCCACAAACCCAAAGTCCTCCTCATGGACGAGGCCTCTACCGGGCTCGACCCCGCCGCCCGCCGCGAACTCGGCCACCACATGCAACTCCTCCGCGATCAGGAGGGCGTCACCATCCTCCTTACCACCCACATCCTCGCCGAGGCCGAACGCTGCACCCGCCTCCTGCTCCTCCACCAGGGCCACATCGTCACCCAGGGAACGCCCGCCCAACTCCGCGCCTCCATCGGTGGGGATGTCGTCGTCCTGGAAACCTCGGACGCCAAGGCGCTCGCCGCCGATATTCAGGACCGCTTCGGCTTCTCCGCCACCGCCCGCGATGGCGAAGTCCGCGTAGAGATCCAGAGCGGCCACCGTTTCATTGCCGAAGTCGTCGAAGCCTTCCCCGGCGCCATCGAATCCGTCGGCCTCCACAAGCCCTCCCTCGAAGACGTCTTCATGCGCGAAACCGGAGCCGCCATTGATTAGGAATCAAGCATGACTAGCTTTCTACTTCCCGCCGCCACCCTCTGGCAGCGCGAACTCGTGCGCTTCTGGCGCCAGAAGAGCCGCGTCCTCAGCGTCGTAGCCTCGCCCCTCATCTTCTGGCTCCTCATCGGCTACGGCTCTAACGATCTCGCCCGCTACTATTCCGGCACGCTCGTCCTCACCGTGATGTTTTCTGCCATCTTCTCCACCATCTCCATCATTGAAGATCGCCGCGAGGGCTTCCTCCTCTCCATGCTTGTCTCGCCTGCGCCGCGCACCAGCCTCGTCCTCGGCAAGATCCTCGGCTCCGCCACCCTCGGCTGGATTCAGGGCCTCCTCCTGCTCGTCTTCGCCCCGCTCGCCGGCGTCACCATCTCCCTCGCCGCCTTCCTCCCCGTCGTCGCCGCGATGTTCCTCATCTCCTTCACCCTCACCGGACTTGGCTTCGCCATCGCCTGGAAAATGGATTCCACCGCCGCCTTCCACGGCATCATGATGCTCCTCCTCGTCCCCATGTGGATGGTCTCCGGCGCCCTCTTCCCCATGGCCACCGCCCACGGCGTCGTCAAAACCCTGATGTGGGCCAACCCGCTTACCTATTCCGTCTCCCTGCTCAACTTCACCCTCGGCCTGCCCAACGCCGTGCCCGAGCCCGGTCTCAGCCTCATCGTCACCATCGCCACCGGACTCGCCCTGCTTCTGCTCAGCGGCATGCTCGCCGCCCAGAAGTCGTCGCGCAGTTCCGCATGAAACCCTTCGCTCCTCTCGCCGGTCTCCTCCTGCTCGCCGCCTGCGCGCCCGTCAAAACCCTGCCCGTCCTCGGCCAGATCCCTCAGTTCGATCTCACCGCCCAGACCGGACAACCCTTCGATTCCCAATCACTCGATGGCCACATCTGGGTCGCCAACTTCATCTACACCACCTGCCCCGGACCCTGTCCCCTCATGAGCCACCAGATGCACGGCATCCAGGTCTCCACCCAAGCCACCCCCGCTCTCAAACTCGTCTCCTTCACCGTCGATCCCGCCCGCGATACCCCAGCCGTCCTCGCCGAGTACGCCAAACACTTCGCCGCCGATCCCGCCCGTTGGAGCTTCCTCACCGGAGACATCGCCCGCCTCAACGATCTCGGCATGAACGCCTTCAAACTCAACCCCGTCGATGGCGCGCTCGACCACAGCATCCGCTTCGTCCTCGTCGATGCCCAACGCCGCGTCCGCGGCTACTACCTTTCCAGCGACGATGAGTTCCCCAAACCACTCCTGAAAGACATCCGCCAACTCCAGAGCAACCCGTCATGATCTCTCTCCTACCCAGCGTCAACGCCTTTCTCAATTTCCTCTCCGCCGTGCTCCTCGTCTGGGGCTACACGCTCATCCGCCGCCGCAAGATCGACGCCCACCGCCGCGTCATGCTCTCCGCTTTCGTCACCTCCTGCCTCTTCCTCGTCTGCTATCTGGTCTACCACGCCCAAGTCGGCTCCGTGCCCTTCCACCATGAAGGCAGCCCGCTCCGCACCCTCTATTTCGCTATCCTCATCACCCATACGGTCCTCGCCGCCGCCGTCCCCGTCCTCGCCATCCTCACCCTCCGCCGCGGCCTCGCCGCCCGCTACGATAAGCACCGCCAGATCGCCAAATGGACCCTCCCCATCTGGCTCTACGTCTCCCTCACCGGCGTCGTCGTCTACCTCATGCTCTACCACCTGTAAGTGGGATAGGCCATCGCCTTTTGTGGCCTGTCTGCTTCCTTAAGCCTTTGCCTTACCGTTCACCGCCCGTTCATAATCCCCGCGTTATACTGAATCGCACCCCAATTCAAGGAGTATTGATGCGTCACCTTTGCCTCACCCTCGCGGCCTCCGCCGCCCTGCTCGCCACTTCCGCCTTCGCCCAAGGCCCCTACAAAGTCATCAAAACCGTCAAAACCGGCGGCGATGGCGGCATGGATTACGTCTACGCCGATTCCGTCGGACGCCGCCTCTACGTCCCCCGCACCGGCCCCACCCCCCGCATCACCGTCTTCGATCTCGATACCCTCGCGCCCACCGGCGCCGTCGCCGAAACCAACGCCCGCGGCGCTGCCGTCGATCCCAAATCCGGCCACGGCTTCGTCACCTCCAAGCCCGTCGTCATGTTCGATACCAAAACCCTCGCCGTCATCAAGAAAATCGACGTGCAGGGCGGCCCCGACGGCCTCCTCTTCGATCCCTTCAACGACCGCGTCTGGATCTTCTCCCATAGCGCCCCCAACGCCACCGTCATCGATTCCAAATCCGGCGAGATCGTCGGCACCGTGGATCTCGGCGGCGCCCCCGAACAGGCCGTCACCGATGGCAAGGGCCACATCTACGTCGATATCGAAGACAAAGACAACGTCGCCGCCATCGATGCCAAAACCATGACCGTCACCGCCCATTACGCGCTCGGGGAAAAGGGCGGCACCCCCGCCGGTCTCGCCCTCGACGCCAAAAACGGCATCCTCTTCGTCGCCTGCCGCAAGCCCGCCAACATGGTCATGATGAGCGTGAAGGACGGCAAAGTCCTCGAAGCCCTCCCCATCGGCGCAGGCTCCGATGGCGCCGTCTTCAACCCCAACACCCTCGAAGCCTTCAGCTCCCAGGGCGATGGCACCCTCACCATCATCAAGGAAAAGAGCCCCACCAGTTTCGAAGTCGAGCAGACCGTCACCACGCCCATGCGCGCCAAGACCCTCACCCTCGATGCCAAAACCGGCAACGTGCTCCTGATCACCGCCGAATACGGCGCCCCGCCCGCTCCCGCCCCCGGCGCCCCCGCCGGTCGCGGCGGCCGCGGCGGCCCCATGATCCCCGACTCCTTCATGATCGTAGTCGTCGGCAAATAGCTCCAGTGGGACAGGCCATCGCTTTTGGTGGCCTGTCTTCTTGCTCCAGTAGGACAGGCCATCGTCTTCCGTGGCCTGTCTTCTTGCTCCAGTAGGACAGGCCATCGTCTTCCGTGGCCTGTCCCACTAATTAGCTTTTCCCCACATCCCCCCGTTCATCCTCTATTCACCCCCACTCTGCCACAATAGTCCTGACCCCAACCGCGTCTCATGAAACTCGCCTTCCTACTCCTGCTCCCCACCGCCCTCTTCGCCCAATCCGCGACCCTCACCGGCACCGTCACCGATGCCTCGGGCGCCCTCATCGCCTCCGCCAAAATCACCCTCTCCCCCTCCCGCGGCCCCGCCCGCACCGCCGCCTCCAACAACCAGGGCCTCTACTCCTTCGCCTCCCTCCCTCCCGGCGACTACACCCTCCAGGCCACCGCCCCCGATCTCGCCCTCCCCGCGCCCCTCAAACTCACCCTCTCTCCCGGAACCCGTACCCTCGACCTCCAGCTCCAGATCTCCGCCAAGACCCAGCAACTCACCGTCAGTGATTCCGCCGGACCCACCGTCTCCACCGAGTCCTCCAACAACGCCAACGCCGTCGTCCTCAAAGGCGACGATCTCGATGCCCTCGGCGATTCCCCCGAAGACCTCCAGGCCGATCTCGCCGCCCTCGCCGGACCCGGCGCCGGGCCCAACGGCGGCTCCATCTTCATCGATGGCTTCAGCGGCGGCGAACTCCCGCCCAAAAGCTCCATTCGCGAAATCCGCATCAACCAGAACCCCTTCTCCCCCGAATACGATAAGCTTGGCTTCGGCCGCATCGAGATCTTCACCAAGCCCGGCGCCGATAAATGGCGCGGTTCCTTCAACTACAACAACCAGAATGAACTCTGGAATTCACGCAATCCCTACGCCGCCACCAAGCCGCCCCTCCGCCTCAACGAATTCGAAGGCGGCGTCTCCGGTCGCCTCTCCCACCGCGCCTCCATGACCCTCGATTGGGGCCTCGAAAACGTCAAGAACGGCTCCATCGTCAACGCCGTCACCCTCAATTCCGCCCTCCTCCCGCAGTCCTTCTCCGCCATCCGCGTCACTCCCCAGGCGCGCCTCCAACTCACCCCGCGCGTCGATTATCAGCTCTCCACCAACCATACCCTCACCCTGCGCTACGGCTTCACCCGCACCAGCATCACAGACGCCGGCATTGGCAGCTTCGACCTTGTCTCCCGCGGCTACCACCTCCAATCCACCAACCAGACCGTGCAGGCTAC
>CAIRBY010000600.1 GCA_903876865.1 uncultured Acidobacteriia bacterium | reverse complement strand
GTGCCGCTGCAACTGCTGGCGTATCACATTGCGGTGCGGCGCGGCTGCGATGTGGATCAGCCTCGCAATCTGGCCAAAAGCGTAACTGTGGAGTAGCTTCGAAGCAACGGCCGCAGTGAAGCGATTGAGCCCGGCCGATTATTGTTTGCGGGGCAGGGTGACGACGACGGTGCCGCTTTCCCCCGCCGGTGAGGGCGCGGCCACTTCCCCGCCGGTCACGATCAGGGGACGCGGCGCGGGCTTGGCGGCTGGTACTGCCGGAGTTGTTGCAAGCGTTGCTGCCAGAGTTGCGCGTTGCGCGGCGATCGCTTGTTGCAGCTCGGCTTCGGAGATGGAAAAGGCGATTTTCCAGGTGTCTGCGTGATGCTGGATATCCAGCTTCGCGGCTTCGGCGCCGCGGGCCTGCGCCGCGGAGTTTTGCTGCATCGCCATTTGAAACATCGTCTTCAAGCCGTCGAAAGAAGTGGCGAGTTTCGCTGCGTCAGCCTGTGCGCGGACGTGAAATTCCGCCGAGACCTCGAGTCCGCTGGTCAGGCGGACGCCAAACTCGAAGCGGTCTATGGCGTCGAACTGGGCCGGGGGTCCTGCGGGCGCGGTAAAGCCTTCGGGACGCGCACCCGTGCCCCAGATCTCGAATTGCCGGTTGAGGGCGGTGGCGCGGGCGGCGAGCGCCGGGTCCGGCGGCGTAGGGGCGGAGAGGCGGTCAATGGCGGCGCGAACGGCGGCGGGGTCACCGCAGATGGCGGTTTCGGCGTCAAGCGGCGCGAAGAGTCCGGCTGCGCCCTGACCGGTGCCGGTGAGTGCGAAGCCGCGGTATTGGCGGGCGCCTGCCTCCGGTGGCGGCGGATGGAAACGTCCGCGCAGCAGCAGGAGAGAGGGCGGGTTATTCCCATCCCCCAAGGTGGCAATCCAGGCTTCGTCCACGTCGCGGAAGGGGTCGAAGCCGGTGAATGCAGCCTGCTTCAGCCAGCCTTCGCTCAGGGACTTGGTCGCAGACCCGGAATCGCGAAACAGCGGCGATTCGGTAAGCGAGCGCACGCGAATTCCGATCACGAACCGGGCATCCGGCGGCAGCAGTTGCGGCAGGGTAAGTTCAGCGCTGGCGAGCAGGCGCGCGGTGGCGAGGACGGTCAGAAGGAGCTTCATCGATGATTCCGTGATGGGCCTCACTAAGTATGCGGGAAGCGCGGTGCCGATCCAATTACCCGGAAGTTAGCGGCAGGGTGCTAACCCCCGGCAGTTAAGGTCCGGATAAGGAAAAGCTGCATCTAAGTGCGCCGCCCGACTATCATAAGACCTTGGAGACCAATTGACTCCCGATTTCCTGATCGCCGGTTTGGTCTGGTATGTGGTGTTCCTGCTGTCCACGACATGCCACGAGGCGGGGCACGCCTGGGCGGCGAAACTGGGCGGCGACCTGACGGCCTTCCATGGCGGGCAGGTTTCTCTGGACCCGATCCCGCATATCCGCCGCGAGCCGTTTGGAATGGTGGTCTTCCCCATCCTGAGCTATGTGATGGGCGGCTGGATGATGGGCTGGGCGAGCGCGCCCTACGACCCGACGTGGAGCGAGCGCTATCCGCGGCGAGCGGCGTGGATGTCGCTGGCCGGGCCGGGCGCGAACTTCTCGCTGGCCGTAGTGGCGGCGGTGATGATTCACATCGGGCTTATGGTGGGTGCGTTTCAATACCCGAGTTCGATCAACTTCACGCACGTGATCGAAGCGGCGCAGCCGGGTGTGGCGACGGGGGCGGCGATGTTCGTGAGCCTGCTGTTCTCGCTGAACCTGCTGCTGGGCACGTTTAATCTGATTCCGGTGCCGCCGCTGGACGGCTTCGGCGTCATCGGGATTATTCTTCCAGAGGATGCGGCGCGCGCGCTGCAGCGCTTCGCGCATTCCATGGGCAGCTTCAGCATGATTGGGCTGCTGCTGGCGTGGAAGGTCTTCGACCCGATCTTCGAACCGTTTTTTTCGCTGGCGCTGAAGGCGCTGTATCCGGGGCAGGAGTACGGCGGCTAACCGTCGCGACCGGATATGGCGATGGATTCGCATACCCTGCAGGTGGCCACGCGCGGCAAGGGACTGTACGAAATCACCGGGCAGATTGCGGGGTGGTTGGGCGGTCTGCGGGTGGGGAACGGGCTGCTGACGGTCTTTGTGCAGCACACTTCGGCGTCGCTGACGATTCAGGAAAACGCCGATCCGGATGTGGTGCACGACCTGGCGACGTTCTTCAACCGCCTGGTGCCCGAAGACAACCGTCTCTACCGGCACACCATGGAAGGGCCGGACGATATGCCCGCGCACATCCGCGCGGCGCTGACGCTGACACAGCTTTCGATTCCCGTGATCCGCGGGCGCATGGCGTTGGGGACGTGGCAGGGCGTGTATCTGTTCGAGCACCGCACGTCACCGCACCGGCGCAACGTACTGCTGCACCTGATTAGTGATACATAGGCCCGCAGCATAGGCCCGCAGCATAGGCCCGCAGCATAGGCCCGCAGCATAGGCCCGCAACATAGGCCGGCGAAGCGTGATAGGCTTCCAGACATGAGCATCACTCGTCGCGATTTCATTGGAACGGCCGCATTGGGAGCGATGGCGGCTCCGCTGGTTTCCGCCACCGGCATGCCCATGCGCACGCTGGGCAAGACGGGCGCGCAGGTCTCCGCGCTGGCATTCGGCGGCGGCAGCCGCTTCGTAGGCTATGGCGAAGAGCAGGGGCTGGCTGCGCTCAGCCACGCGCTCGACCTGGGCATCACGTACATCGATACCTGCGACAGCTACGGCAAGAACGGCGAGAGCCAGTTGTGGATCGGGAAGGTGCTGAAGGCGCGCGGGCGCACGGGGTTGTGGCTGGCGAGCAAAGTGGGTGCGCGCAAGTACGACGAGTTCATGCGCATTCTGGATATCAGCCTGAAGCGCCTGCAGGTGGATCACGTGGATCTGTTGCACGTCCACGCGCTGATGGGTCCGGAGGATCTGGCGGCGGTCTCGGCGAAGGGCGGCGCGTACGAGGCGGCGATGAAGGCGAAGGAACAGAAGATGGCGCGCTTCATCGGCGTGAGCTGCCACGCCTATCCGGAGGTGCTGAAAATGGCGCTGGAGCGTCACGAATTCGATTGCACGCAGATGGCGCTGAACGCGGCGATGCGGGCGCAGGTGGAAGACGCCAAGCCGAGTTTTGAGACCGTGGCGCTGCCGGTGGCGCTGCGCAAGAAGATGGGCATCACGGCGATGAAGATCTTCGCGCAGGACGCGATTGCGGGACAGGCGTCGCCGGAGAAACTGATTCGCTACTCGATGTCGCTGCCGGTGGCGGCGACGGTGATCGGGATGCCGAAGGTGGCGCACATCGAAAGCAATGTAGCGATCACCAAGGCGTTTCAGCCGCTGCCGGCGGATGAGATGAAGAAGCTCTCGACGGAGCTTTCGGCAAAGAACAAGGTCGCGCTTGACACGTTCTTCCGCGGGCATCTGGACGCGTAGGGAAGCTGACGGACGACGTCTTTCGAATCGCCAATTTGCGGTGTAAGACACCGTTGCAAGATGGGATGTCCGCGGGCTCAAAGGCAGGGTAGGCGGTTCCGCCTGCCAACTCCCCGGGGCATGACTGGTCGGCAGGCGAAACAGTTGGCAGGCGGAAACGCCTGCCCTACTACCAGGTTGCGTTTTTGCCGACGAAGATTCCACCGAGGATGAGCATCAGAGAGCCCCACCAGACGCCGGCGTGCAGCTCTGCGAGCACAACCGGTTTGACGGGCGGGACGAAGAATTCGTACATGCCCACGCCGAGGATCAGGAAGCCATAGACGATCACAAGCACGCCGATGAACAGCCAGATCGAAATCATTTGCTTCCCTTGTTTCTGCATCTTCACTTGCGATTGTCACATAATTAGCAGGTGGGAAATGTCAATAGCTGTAGCGTGGCCGTGCGCCAGGCCGGAAATGTAGAGATCATCGCGTTCGCCGGACGGATCGTTTCGGGGGACGGAGCGGGTGCTGTCCGCGAGGCGATCAAGGGCGCGGTGGAGCGCGGCCACAGGAACATTCTGCTGGATCTGGGCGGCGTGCGGACCATCGATAGTATGGGGCTGGGAGAGATTTCAGCGGCCTACATTACGGTGGCGCGATTGGGTGGCGCGATGAAGCTGCTGAATCCACAAGCCAAGGTGAGCAGCCTGCTCCAGATCACGCACCTGTATTCGGTGCTGGTGACGTTCAGCGACGAAAACGCCGCGCTGGCGAGCTTTGACTAGGGCGGCCGCGAGAGCTTAGCCTTCGTAGGGGAAGCGGTTGATGGCGCGGACGCATTCGGCGAGGGCTTCCAGCATGGTTTTGCCCCAGCCACAGGGACGGAACGGCGCTGTGTGCTGGTTGGTTTCCTTATCCGCCTGCGCGAAGAAGTGCATGGTGGGTTCTTTGGGAGTGATGTACTCCTTGACGGTAATCCGGAATTCGATCGCCTGGCCGGCTTGCAGTTTGTTCATGGAGAAGAAGTGCAACTGCGCCAGCTCTTCATTCGGGTGGTTCTGTGCAAAGCCCCATTCTTTCATGCGTTGATCTCCAAACTCCCAGCCACAACAGACCGCGTCTTCACATTATAAGCTGCTGTCACGGCGGGCCACGCGGGAAATGGCGTTGACCAGTTTGCGGTAGGGAATCTCTTTGTAGCTATCGAAGCCAAGCCACTCGCCCTCGCGCCACGTGGAATAATACCAGCGGGCGAGTAGCGCGAGATACTCCTGGCGGTCGCGCACGGTGAGTTTGCGGGGCGCGACGGTGGCGAGCGTTTCGCGCAACTGGCTGTCGAGCGAGACGGGTTTGCCTTCGTGGACTTCGAAGCCGAAGCGCACGGGATCACACCAGAAGCCGTTGCGCAGGAGCCACAACTCCACGGCATCGGGCGCGAGCGAGGGGGTGATGGCGACGCCGTGGAGGCGATCGAGTTCGCGCGCGAGTTCGTCGCGGAGGCGGAGCACGTCCTGCACTTTCTCGTAGCGTTTGTGCTGGCGGGCGGCCTCCTCGAACATCATCTCCCGGCTGAGATTGTCGCGGGAGTGGGCGAGGGTTTCGAGCAGTGAGCGGCCGTCCGTGCGGAGGAACTCCACCACGCGCGCGGTTTCGCCTGCGTACTCGCTTTCGCCTACCACCTGCTGGCAGGGGCGCAGGCACATGGCCATTTCGCCATAGATGCATCCGGCGAAATCGGGCGCGGGCACAAGGTCTTCCTGGCAGCGGCGCAACTGGAAGAGGTCCAGGCACTGCGATTCGAAGCGCTCGGCGGAGGCGCGGGTGCGGAAGGGGCCGAAGTAGAGTCCGCCGGAGCGGGTTAACTGGGTAGTGATGTGGCTGCGGGGGAAGGCGTTGTTGAGGACGAGGCGCACGTAGGGCGGCATGCGCAGCTTCATCAACTGGAGGTAGGTCGCGGGAAAGTGGCGGCGCGCCTGTTCGTAGAAGACGAGGGTGGATTCAAACGCCGAGCCGGTGAGGCGGTACTCGATGGAGGCGACGGTGTGGCGCAGGTTGAGGAGTCGCGACGGGCGCTCGCGCTCCTTGAGCAGGCGCAGCAGGCGGCGGCGCAGGAGCCCGGTCTTGGAGAGATACGGTTGGCCTTCGGTGGGCCAGAGCAGGAAGACGGCCGGCTGGTTGGGCAGGGTCTCAATGGCGGCATCGAGCCGCGCCAGATCGCCCTCGACTGCAATCGTGGTCATCATGCGCAGGCGAGGCTACGGGTGTTGATAGTCGCCTTGGTAGAGGCGCTGGTATTCGGCGGTGGTGAGGGGCGCGACGGCGGCGACGCCCAGATTTTCGCGGACGTGATCCGGGCGGCCCATGCCGACGAGCGCGACGGAAATTCCCGGTGTGGAGCGCGTGAACTGAATGGCGCGCTGCGCATTGGTAGTGAGCCCGGGCAGGCGGTCTGCGATCGAGGCGGGCATCTGGTCCAGCACCTGCCGCTGCTGCAGCGTGGCGCTGGCCACGGCGGCGATGCCGAGGCGCGTGGCAGCTTGGAGGACGCTCTCCGGCCGTTCCAGATAGGCCTCCACCATCCCGAAATTGAAGGGGAGCTGGATGAAGCGGAAGTGGTGTTCGGGACCTCCCGCTTCGCGCGCGAGCTCGGCGAGGCGGGGCAGGCAGAGCGCGCCGCGGGTTCGGAATCCGTCCCAGGTGGCGGCGCCATACCAGCGGATCTTGCGGTCGGCGACCTGTTGTTCGAGGCCTTCGAAGGCGCGGCGGATCCGCTCCTCGAACTCCTCGCGGGTCAGAAAGCTGAGCTGCGTCTCCGGGTTGTGCAGGTAGAAAACGTCGATTGTATCCACGCCCAGATTCGCGCGGCTGCGGTCGATCTGGTCGGCGAGAAACGCGGGGTCCATGGAGTGCATGCCTCCGCAGACCTCGCCTGGCTTCAGGAAGCCGGGCACGGCGCCCGGGGTAAGGAAGCCAGCCTTGGTGCAGAGCACGATCTCATCGCGCTGGAGGGACTTGAGGGCGGCGCCGATGGCGCGTTCGGAGCGCTGGCCGCGGTAGTTGATGGCGGTATCGAAGAAGTTGACGCCGCCTTCGGCCGCGGCGAGCAGGGCGCTGGTGTAGGCCTGGTCGGAGGCGTCGTCGGCAGCGCCCAGATAGGTGCCGATGCCGAGCGAGGAGACTTCCAGGCCCAGCACCGTGCGGTAGAACGGCGCGTCGCGATAGGACGGGAAGCGCTGGATATAGCGTCCGGTACCTTCGGCGGTCGCGTACATGGGAGCTACTCCGAGACGGCTTTGGAATCGATGAGCGCGCGGATTTCCGTGATGAAATCGGCCAGCGGCTTGGCGCCGAGATCGCCGTGCTTGCGGTTGCGCACGGCCACAGCGCCGGACTCCTGTTCGCGATCTCCCAGCACGAGCATGTAGGGAATCTTCTGCAACTGGGCTTCGCGAATCTTCAGGTTGACCTTCTCGTTGCGGTCGTCCACGGTGGCGCGGATACCGGCGGCATCGAGTTGCTGCTGGACTTCCTTGGCGTAGGCGGTCTGGCGGTCCGTGATGGGCAGGACGATGGCCTGCACCGGGGCGAGCCAGACGGGGAAGGCTCCGGCGTAGTGTTCGATCAGGATGCCGAAGAAGCGTTCGATGGAGCCGTAAAGGGCGCGATGCACCATGAGCGGCTGATGGGCCTTGCCATCCTCGCCGATAAACTCGAGGCCGAAGCGGCGGGGCAGGGTGAAATCGAACTGCACGGTGGAAAGCTGCCACTTACGGCCGATGGCGTCGACGAGTTTGACGTCGATCTTGGGGCCGTAGAAGGCGGCTTCATCGGGAATGACCTTGGCGTTGATTTTGAGCTTCTCCACGGCACGGCGGAGGGCGCTTTCGGCCATCTCCCACTGTTCGGGCGTGCCATCGTACTTGCCGCTCTTGCCGCCGTCCCAGGTGGAGACTTCGGCGTCGTATTTTTCAAAGCCGTAGGCGGCGAGGGTGTCGATGGCGAATTGGAGGCAGTTGACGACCTCTTCCTCGGCCTGTTCGGGCATGCAGAAGATGTGGGCGTCGTCCTGTGTAAAGCCGCGGACGCGGAAGAGGCCGTTGAGGGTGCCGGAGCGTTCGTAACGGTATACGGTGCCGAGCTCGCCGAGGCGCACGGGCAGGTCGCGGTAGGAGCGCTGGCGGTCGGCGTAGATCAGGATGTGGAAGGGACAGTTCATCGGCTTGAGCTGGTATTCGGCATCGTCCAGCTCAATCGGGGTGAACATGTTCTGGGAGTAGAAATTGGCGTGGCCGGAGGTCTTCCACAGGTCGAGACGGGCCACGTGCGGGGTATAGACCAGGGAGTAGCCGCGTTTGAGGTACTGATCGCGCATCCAGTCTTCGAGCTGCTTGCGGATGATGCCGCCCTTGGGGTGGAAGAAGATGAGGCCCGGTCCGGCGAGTTCCTGAATGCTGAAGAGGTCGAGTTCCTTGCCGAGGCGGCGGTGGTCGCGCTTCTTGGCCTCTTCGACCTGCTTGATGTAGGCCTCGAGGTCTTTGGGGGTGAAGAAGGCGGTGCCGTAGATGCGCTGGAGCTGCTTATTCTTCTCGTCGCCCTTCCAATAGGCGCCGGCGATGGAGAGCAGCTTGAAGGCTTTGATCTTCGAGGTGTCGGGGACGTGCGGTCCGCGGCAGAAATCGATGAACTTGGGGCCGAGGGTGTACTCGGTGAAGATCTCGCCGGCGCGCTCGTCGATGAGTTCGCACTTCATCCAGGCTTCAGAGTACTTCTTGAGGCCGTCTTCCTTGCGGGTGAGGACGCGTTCGTATGGAAGGGCGCGGGCCTGGATTTCCCACATCTTCTTCTCGATTTTCTCGAGGTCATCGGGCGTGAAGGGGGAGGGACGGTCGAAATCGTAGTAGAAGCCGTTCTCGATGGGCGGTCCGATGCCGAGTTGGGTCTCGGGGTAGAGTTCGAGGACGGCGGCGGCGAGCAGGTG
>CAIRBY010000599.1 GCA_903876865.1 uncultured Acidobacteriia bacterium | reverse complement strand
TGGCACGCCGGTACAACCGGCGAACGGCATCACCTGGAAACACACGCAGGCTTCCGGCAGTATTGCGATTCCGCAGGCGGGTGTGTACCAGGTGGACGTGTACGGCCCCGAACAGAAATCGGCGCCGCCCGATGATTCCCGGCTCCACACCGGTCTCACCGGCACGTGGCCTGGCGACACAGTGGCTGTGGGCCACGCCGATGGCAAAGCGAAGCTGGTTGAATCCCCCTTCGGCAAAGCCGTCTCGCTGAGCGGCGGCAGCGATGGCTTCAGTGTGCCGCGCGCCGCGCTGCCGACCAATGACGCAGTCAACCTGGGCGAAGGCGATTTCTCGGTGGCCGCGTGGATCCACCCGGGCGCGGGCGAACTGCGCACGGCGGGCATCGTGAGCCTGGGCGCAACCGGGCGCCAATCGGGCTGGTATCTGGAAAGCAACGGCAACCGGGGCGTCCTGCGCTTCGTCACCGCAGGTTCGGAGCAGAATGCCACTGCGACGGTGGCATCACCGGCAGGCGCGATCCGCGCCGATGTGTGGGAGCATGTGGCCGCCGTGGTGCGCCGGGGCAGAAACGAAACCCGTCTGTATGTGAACGGCTATCTGGTAGCCCGCGCCAATACGGGGAGTGCGCAGTTCGACGATACGAAGGCGGATCTGCAACTCGGCCGGATTCCGGGCGCGCCCACGTTTCAAGGCGAACTCGCCGACGTCCGCCTCTACAATCGGCCGCTGGAGGAGTCTGAAATTCAGGCGCTGGTGCAGCCCGGCAAGCAGTTCGTGAAGGCCCCCGCGGAAGGCAAACGGATGCTGACGCTGACCCTTGGCGGCCGGCAGGTCGCCGGTTCGCTGACGCATCCGGCGTTCATCGCGTTGCGCCTGGAGGCTGGGACGCTGCCGCTAACTCTGCAGTACACCGGCGCGCGGGAGATTGATCGCGTGGTGTTCACGCCGCTTCCCGCCGCCAATGAAGTGGCGAAGAAGTTCCTCGCGTTTGAGAAGCGGGTGCCGCGGCTGGGCGTGCATCTCGGCCTGCGCCGCGATTGCGGCAGCACGCTCGCGCCGGTGGGCCCGCCGCAGAATGTGCCGGGCGAGAAGCTTGCGCGCTTCGTCTTCGAAGGCGCGATCCGCAATTTCCCCAGCCCTTCGGTGGAGAAGGACAACGTCAATTATCTGGCGGGCGTGCGCGAAATCGGCGTGCACAGCGAATATACCGACGGGCGCGATATGCCGCGCCTGCTGATCCGCTCGGTGGAGTTCGAAGGGCCGTTCTACGAAGCGTGGCCGCCGCCCGCGCACCGCAACATTTTCGTGGAGTTCGACCGCAAGAGCGATCTGCCAGCGTACGCGGAGAAGATTGTGACCAGCTTTGCGACGCGCGCCTACCGGAGACCGGTGGCGGCATCGGAGATCGCGTCTTTGCTGGCCGTCTACCGCAAGTCCGCGGCAGCGGGACGGAGCTTCGAAGAGAGCATCAAAGATGCGCTGCTGGTGGTGCTCACCTC
>CAIRBY010000598.1 GCA_903876865.1 uncultured Acidobacteriia bacterium | reverse complement strand
CGTTGGGCAGCACGGTGACGAGGCCGAAGACTTCCTGATACTCTCCGCGCGGGCCGCGCTGCGGAAGATAGCTCTTGCCTTCGCGCGGGCCCTGGCCGAAGATGCCGATCTGCTGAGAGGCCTCGTCCCAACGCGTAGTCCAGGGAGTTTTCTCCAGTAGGATGGCGGCGGAGCGGCTGTACCACGGCGAGCCGAAGAGCACGGCGTTGCGGCGCCGCAGGGCGGTCAGGGGGGAACTGGTTTCGGGCAGGATGCGGAAACCGGCGCGCATGCCTTCGAGGGTGGTGATTACCTTGGCCAGGCTTTCCAGTGTGCCCATGGGCACCGACTTCTGCACCGGCTGCATCTTCAGTTCGAGGCCCTTGGGGAGATTCCGGTAGCGGCTGAAGAGCGGGTAGAGTTCTTCGGGCGCGGGGTAGCTGACCGAGTTTTCGGGCACCTTGCCCAGATAGGGTGTGACCAACAGATGCAGGGGCGTGCCGACGGAGATCAGGATTTCCGCATCCTTATTGATTAAAGGAGCCCATGCGTGCCGCAGCGCCGGTTCCACACCCGGGCCCTGAGTTCGGGCGGCGATTGCCCAGGCGGCCAGGGACGCGAGCAGGCATCCGGCGAGGAGGCCGCCTAACCATCCACTAGCCCAGCCGCCAAAACGGCCCATCGCCGGATTGGCAGGGCGGAGTGGAGGAACTTCCCCGGGTACTGTCAGCGGCACGGAGGCTTCCGCGGGGCGTGGCGCCGCCGGGGGTGATTCCACGAAGCGCGGCGCATAGGTGCCTTTGGGCAGTTCGATGCGGAGCGGGGCATCGGGATTTTCGGTGGTGTAGTACTTCTGCAGGCGCTGGCGGAGTTCGTAGGCGCGGGTCCGCACGGAGGAGTCTTCCATGGGAGAGAAGCCTTCGGGACGGCCGAGAGCCTGGGTGCCGATCGAGTATTCGGTCAGTTCCGGTGCGCGGCCGGCAAATTCCTGCTCGCACACGTAGGTCAGGAAGGCGCGAAGCTGCTCTGAGCGAGCGAAGGCATCGCTTGCAAGGACGGCGGAGAGGGCCGCCCGCCTGGCTTCCAGTGTTGACTCCAAGTTATTAGCTTAACAGGCAGTTGCAGGCCGTCATAACCTATTCGTAACGTCGCTACAACGTTGTTTGACTTCCGCTTGACGCGGGGTGGGGCAGCACAATGAGGGCATCAAGGGTTTTTCCACCACGTTTGTTGGAGGTCATTTCAGATGTTCCGATCCCGTTTCACGCTGCCGTTCATCGGCACTCTTCTGCTGGCTTGCGCCGGCACTCTTCCCGCCCAGACCAGCTTCGGGCGAGTTTCCGGCACCATCACCGATACGTCCGCGGCATCCATCGGCGGCGCCAAAGTGTCGATCCGCAACCTGGACACGCAGGATGGCCGCACGGTCACCTCGGACGAGGCGGGCTTCTACATCGCCACCAATCTGCCGATCGGCCGGTACACGGTGGAAGTGTCGAATCCCGGGTTCCGCCCGGCGCAGCGCACCGGTCTGGAAATCACAGCCGATGCCAGGTTGACGGCGGACTTTCGTCTGGACGTTGGCGCGGTCACGGAGACGGTAGAGGTCACGGCGGGGGCGGTGGAGCAGTTGAATACGGTCTCCGGCGAACTTGCCCGCGTGATCGATAGCAAGGACGTGCAGAACCTGGCGCTGAACGGCCGCAACTACATTGAGTTGCTGACGCTGGTGCCGGGAGCGATCACCACCAACCCCGACAACTTCGCGATTTCGACCAGCCTCGCTTCCAATACGCAGGTGATCAATGGCAACCGACCCGACACGAATAACCTGACGGTGGACGGAGCGTACAACCAGGTCTCGGGCAGCAACGGCAGCCTGGTGAACAACGTGAGCGCGGATTTCATTCAGGAAGTGAAGATCCAGACCTCGAACTTCTCGGCCGAGTACGGGCGCAAGTCGGGAGCGGCGTTCAATATCGTCACCAAGAACGGCACTAACCAGTTTCACGGCGCAGCCTTCGAGTATCTGCGCAACGACGCGTTTGACGCGCGCAACTTCTTTTCGCCGAGCAAGACGGAACTGCGCTTCAACGATTTCGGCGCCGATGTGGGCGGTCCGGTGAAGAAAGACAAGCTGTTCTTCTTCTTCGGCACGGAGTGGAAGCGGCTGCGCCAGCAGCAGAACCCCTCGCGCGTATCGGTGCCCTCGACGGCGCAACTGGCCGGCATCTTCGGCACCAAGACCACGTACCAGCCGGGCACCAAGACGCTGTTCCCGAACAACACCATCCCCACCTCTTTGATCACGGCGGATGGCGCGGCGATTGCGAACGTGTATCAGTGGGTGCAGAAAACGGCCGCCTCGTTTGTGGATTCGGCGGTCTCCAACAACACGATTCTGCAGCCCGACAATCCGCTGAACTTCCGCGAGAGCCTGCTGCGGATGGACTACCGGCTGAGCGATAAGCACAGCCTGTACGGGCGATGGATCGGGGAATCGAATCAGGTGATCGATCCGTTCGGCACCTTCTCCAGTTCCAGCCTGCCAGTGGTGCCCTCCAACCGACTGCGTCCCGGCGAGAGTTTCCTGGTCAGCGAGAGCTGGGTGATTGCGCCGACGGTGGTGAACGAACTGCGCGGCAGCGCGAGCTGGGTTTCGCAGAACATCCCGCCGTATGGCGATACGTGGCAGCGCAGCTACTTCGGCTTCCAGTATCCGCAGTTGTACACGGGCGGCAACTATGACAACGGGATTCCCGCGGTAACCGTGAGCGGCATGTCGGGCTTCAAAGGCCCCTCCTTCTCGCTGCATTCGCCGGGCACGGACATTCAACTCACCGACACGGTGAATATTGTGCGCGGCGCGCACGCGATCAAGGCGGGGGTCATGTTCCTGCGCGTGCGCATGGATCAGAACGCCCGTGCCAATCACACGGGCGCGCTCAACTTCGCGAGCAGCGGCAACAGCAACACCACCACCAACACGACGGCGGATATGCTGCTCGGCAACTTCTATCAGTACACCGAAGCCAATGGCGATCCGCTGGGCTTCTTCCGCTTCTCCGAGCCGGAAGCGTTTCTGCAGGATAGCTGGAAGGTGAGCCGCCGCCTCAGTCTGGAACTGGGCGCGCGCTACCAGTACATGATGCCGATCTATACGACGGCCAACAATATCGGCAACTTCGTGCCGGCGCTCTACAATCCGGCGCAGGCGGTGAGCATGACTACCGCGGGCACAATCGTTCCCAACTCCGGCAATCCGTACGACGGGCTGATCCGCGCCGGCGACGGCGTTCCCGCCGATCAGGTAGGGCGCGTCCCGGGAGCGGGTACCGCCGCGTTTAACGCCGTGCCCGCAGGCGCGCCGCGCGGGCTCTACCAATCGGCTGGGCTGATTGCGCCGCGCTTCGGCTTCGCCTACTCACTGACGCCGAGGACCGTGATTCGCGGCGGCTACGGAATGTTCTACGATCGCATTCAAGGCAACCTGATCTTCTCGCAGTTGAGCCTGCCGCCGTTCCAGACCACGTCGGAATTCGACAGCGGCAACCTCTCCAGTCCGGGCAAGGGCCAAAGCGTCACGACGGCTCCGTTGGGCACCATCACGGCGATCGATCCCGGTTTGAAGTGGTCTTACAACGAGCAGTTCAGTTTCAACCTGCAGCGCGAACTGATCCGGGGACTGTTTCTGGAGACTTCGTATGTGGCCAACCTGGGCCGCCACCTGATTCGCGAGGCCAACATCAACCAGCCCTCCTTCGCGGCGCTCACCGCCAACAAGGCGCTGCCCACGGCGCAGCAGGCCAGCACGATCTATCTCAATCCGTATCACGGTTACACCACGATCAATCAGTTCCTGAGCGATTCCACGTCGAACTATCATGCGCTGCAGACGTTCCTCTCCAAGCGCGCGGGCAGCGTGGTGTTCAAGGCGAGCTACACGTTCTCCAAAGCGCTGGCCGATTCGAGCGCGTACAACGACAACGGCAGCCCGGAGAACTACCTGAACCGCCACTATAATTACGGTCCGGCGACGTTCGACCGGCGGCACGCATTTGTGGGGAATTTCGTGTGGGCGATGCCGCGGCTGAAGTCACAGGGCATGCTGGTGCGGACGGTCGCGGGCGCGTGGCAATTCAGCGGGATCATCCGGCTGCAATCTGGGCCGTACCTCACGCCGACGGGCAGCACTTCCATCGGCACGCGGCGCGCGATGTACCTGGGCGGTCCGGTGCTGGCGGATGCGAGCCAGCGCAACATCAACAACTGGATCAACCCCGCGGCCTTTGCGGCGGCGGGCGAGGGCGTGCTCGGCAATGCGGGTGTGGGCATCATCGAAGCGCCGGGCATACAGACGTACAACCTCTCGCTGGCCAAGCATTTCCCGGTCCGCGAGAAATTCGATCTGCGCTTCCAGGCGGATTTCTTCAACGCGTTCAACGTGGCCAACTTCAATTCGCTGGGTGTGGTGACGAGCAGTTCCGGGTACGGGACGATCTCTGCCGCTTATCCAGGGCGTAATATTCAATTTGGCTTCCGATTCAGCTTCTAAGCCAAAGGAAGACACGATGCGGACTCTCTTTGCGGTGTGTGCGTGGGCGGTTGCGGCGAGTGCGGTGTTGAGCGCGGCAACGATACAGGTGGATTGCGGCCAGGAAAAGTGGAAGTCCCTGGCGGCGGTGAATGCGCTGGAATTGCAGCCCGGCGATCAACTGCTGCTGCGCTCCGGCTGCCGGTGGAGCGGCACGCTCGCACCCAAAGGGAGCGGCAGCGAAGGCAAGCCGATCACGCTCGGCCGCTACGGCGAAGGCGCGCTGCCGGCCATCGACGGAGCGGGCGCGGAGGCGGCGCTGTTGTTGCGCAATCAGGAGTATTGGGACGTCTCCAACCTGGAACTCACC
Organism: uncultured Acidobacteriia bacterium; assembly: GCA_903876865.1. Lineage (GTDB taxonomy): Bacteria > Acidobacteriota > Terriglobia > Bryobacterales > Bryobacteraceae > Solibacter. The sequence continues at coordinate 1,583 of CAIRBY010000598.1, read as the reverse complement.
AATGACGCTCCCGCGCCGGGGCTGCGCCGCGCGGTGCTGGTGAAGGCGGAGAATACCGGCGGGGCGCTGCATCACTTCCACCTCTCCGGGTTGGATATACACAACGTCAAAGGGCAGTTGGGCGCCGATATGGCATCCAAGTGTACGGGCGGAATCGGCTTCGAAGCCGTCACCAAGGTGAAGCCGGCGCGTTTCGACGATGTGTTGATCGAGAACAACCGCATCCACAGCGTCGATAACATGGGCATCTATCTGAACACGGACGTGATTCCGCATCCGCGCGACCCGAACTGGGAGGCGCTGCACCATACGAAGATCGTGGTGCGCAACAACCAGCTGGACGATATCGGCAAGAACGCGATGTGCCTGCGCTCCTCGCTGGGCGCGCTGATCGAGCGCAATACGATCCGCCGCGCGGCGGCGCGCTACCACGGCAATGCGATCTACGTGTTCGGCTGCAAGGACGCGGTGATTCAGAACAACGAGGTGTCGGAGACCAAGTATCTTGAGCTGGAAGGCGCGGCGTTCGACAGCGACTACAATTCCGAAGGCACGATCATCCAGTACAATTACAGCCACGATAACGGCGGCGGGCTGGCGGATATCTGCAACAATCCCGATTCGAAGCCGCCGCGCGGATTCAACGACGGCACGATCATCCGCTACAACGTGAGCCGCAACGAGGGCTACCGGGTGATTGCGTTCGACGGTCCGGCGACGAATACGCAGATTTACAACAACACGTTGATCGTGACGCCGGGGACGAAGCCGCACATCATCGAATTCGATCTGTTCGGAAGCTCGCCCGGATACGCGGACCGCACCTCGATCCGCAACAACATCATCGTGAATCAGGGCGACGGTACCTATCTGTGGGGCAAAGGGACCAATTACTCGTTCGAGGCGAATTGCTTTGGCGGCGCCGCGCCGCCGGCGGACCTGACGGATGCGCACAAGATTGTGGGCGATCCTCAGTTCTCAGCGGTTGCTCCGGCCGGTGAAGGCATGGCGGAGCTCTCCGCTTATCGCTTGAAGGCCGGGTCTCCGTGCGCGGGATCCGGCGTGAAGATCGCGGGGAGCGGGGGGCGGGACTTCACGGGTACCTCGCTGCCTGCTTCGCCGGACCGCGGTGCGGTGCAGACTCCGGCCTATCAGGTGATCGATGGCATGGTGTGGGCGAACCCGCAGGGCTTCGAGTTGAAGGCGGATCTCTATCTGCCGAACGGCAACGGGCCGTTCCCGGCGATCGTGTTTCTGCACGGCGGCGGGTTTACGGATCGCAATCGCGCGCAGTTGCGGCGGCAGGCGGCGCACATGGCCGCGCTGGGAATGGTCGGCTTCGCCATCGAGTATCGGGTGGCGAAAGAGGCTCCGTATCCGGCGGCGGTTTCCGATGCCAAAGCGGCGGTGCGCTGGCTGCGCGCCAATGCGGCAAAGTATCACATCGACACCGAACGCATCTTCGCGGCGGGCAGTTCGGCGGGCGGGCATCTGGCTACGATGCTGGGTGTGACGGGCGGAGACGCGGCGCTCGAAGGCGATGGCTGCTGCAAGCAGTTCTCTTCCAAGGTCACGGCGGTGGT
>CAIRBY010000597.1 GCA_903876865.1 uncultured Acidobacteriia bacterium | reverse complement strand
GCCGATGATATCGATGAGGCGGAAACTGGCGCTCTTGGGCAGGCCGATCAGGGGGCCGGTGAGAGCGTCCACTTCCTCCACGGTGTAATCGCCTTCCTCGGTGAGGCGGGCGATTTTGGCGCCGAAGTAGCAGCCGATGCGGTTGCCGATGAAGTTGGGGGTGTCTTTGCAGAGGACCACGCCTTTGCCGAGGTGCTGGTCGCAGAAGGCGGAGACCCACTCGAGGACCTCGGGGCGCGTCTCCGCGCCGGGGATGACTTCGGCGAGGTGGAGGTAGCGCGGCGGATTGAAGAAGTGGGTGCCGAGGAAGTGCTGGCGGAACTCGCTCTCGAAGCCTTCGGTGATGTGCGCGAGCGGGATGCCGCTGGTGTTGGTGGAGACGATCGAACCGGGCGCGCGGGCTTCGGCAACGCGGCGCCAGAGGGTGCGCTTGACCTCGAGATCTTCGACCACGGCTTCGATGATCCACTCGCAGCGGCCGACGCGGCCGAGGTCGGTATCCAAGGCGCCGGGAGTGATCAGGGCCTTGGCGGCGTCGGTGAAGAAGGCGACGGGTTTCTGTTTGGCCGCGCTCTCGATTCCGGCGAGCGGCGGGACGATATCCAGCAGGTCCACGGGGAAACCGGCGTTGGCAAAATGGGCGGCGATGCGCGCCCCCATGGTTCCCGCTCCCAAAACCGCAACACGGCGCAATGGTTTCATCACAGCTAGAGTAGCCCAATCGCAAGCTATGATGAAGTCGTGACCGCTCCGCGCCGCAGAATTCCGAACTGGCTTCCCCAGTTGCTGGGCTATAGCGTCTCGGCGGGCTGCCTGATCTGGGTGCTGCACGGGTATCCGCTGGACGAATTGGGACCGACGCTGCGGGCGCTGGATTACCGGTGGGTGCTGCTGGCGGTGATTGCGGATCTGGCGGTGTATGTGGTGCACGGCTGGCGCTGGACCACGCTGCTGGAACCGGTGGCGAAGGTCGGTTTGTGGCGCACGGTGCAGGCGGTTTACATCGGGCTGTTCGCCAATGAAGTGCTGCCGCTGCGCACGGGGGAAGTGATCCGCTGCTATCTGCTGGCGCACTGGAACGATCTGCGGCTCTCGCTGAGCTTCGCTTCAGCGGCGGTGGAGCGCATCATCGATGGAATCTGGATCGTGCTGGCGTTTCTGATCACGGCGATGTTTGTGAAGGGCATTCCGCGCGACCTGCTGATTCTGGTGCAGGGGCTGGCGGTGCTGCTGCTGGTGGGCGTGTGCCTGCTGGTGTGGGTGGTGATGCACAAGTCGCACGCGCATGCGGTGCTGCGCGAGAGCCGCTGGAGCGCGACCATACGCCATATTGTGGAGGGCCTGCACCTGATGGGCAATCCGCGCACGATGGTGCTGACTTCGCTCATCAGCCTGCTGTACCTGGCGCTGCAGATGTTCAGCGTCTTCGCGCTGATGCGCGCCTACGGGCTGGACCTCTCCTTCTGGGTGGCGGCGGGTGTGCTGACAATTGTGCGGCTCAGCACGGTGGTGCCGAATGCGCCGGGCAATCTGGGGCTGATCAACCTGGCGTGCGTGATGGCGCTGGGGCTGTTCGAAGTGGAGAAGACGGACGCGAAGACCTTCAGCATCATTCTCTTCGCTTCGCTGACATTGCCGCTGCTGATTGGCGGCGCGATCGCGACCGCGCTGACGGGTGTGAATATCGGCGACCTGCGGGACCGGGCGCGCGCACGTCTGGGCGTGAACGAGACGCACGGTCCGGTGCCTTGATGCTGGCCGCGGCGGAGTTCGACAAAATCGTGGAAGGGGCGCTGCGGCGGATCGCGCCGCGTTTCCGCCGCCAGATGAAGAATGTAGCGATTGTGGTGGAGCCGGAGCCGCCGCACCCTTCGCTGCTGGGGCTTTACCAGGGGCGTCCGCTGACGCACCGCTCGGTGTTTGAGACCTTCGCGATGCCGGATAAGATCACGATCTATCAGGGGCCGCATGAGCGGCTGGCGGAATCGCGCGAGCAGTTGGAGCAGATGGTGGCGGACACGGTGTGGCACGAAATCGCCCACCACTTCGGCATGGACGAGCCGCAGGTGCGCCACGCCGAACGGCGGCGGGCAGCGTCGCGGCGCAAGCGCACGCCGTGAATGCCGGTGTGCGGGGCGGGCGCGCTTTGAGCACAAAATCGGACCCTCGGCTATAATTTATGAATGTTGACGCCCACTGAAAAGATATGGCATAACGGCAGCCTGATTCGCTGGCAGGATGCCACCATTCACGTCCTCTCCCACGTTGTGAGCTATGGCAGCAGCGTCTTTGAGGGCATCCGCTGCTACTCCACGCCGTCCGGACCCGCTGTCTTCCGGCTGCGCGAGCACGTCCGCCGCATGCTGGATTCGGCCAAGATTTATCGTATGGACAATATCGGCTACTCCCTGGAGCAGCTGGCCGATGCGATGCTGGAAGTGGTTCGCGTCAACCAGATGGAAGCGTGCTACATCCGCCCCATCGTGATGCGCGGCTATGGCGAGATCGGAGTCAACGGGATGAAGAATCCGATCGATGTCTACATCGCGTGCTGGAGCTGGGGCAAGTATCTGGGCGAGGAAGCGCTGGCCGAGGGCGTGGATGTCTGCGTTTCCAGCTGGAGCCGCATGGCGCCGAATACGCTGCCCGCGCTCGCCAAAGCCGGCGCCAATTACATGAACTCGCAGTTGATGAAGATGGAAGCGATCACCAACGGCTATAGCGAAGGCATCGCGCTGGATGTGGCAGGTTACGTGAGCGAAGGCTCGGGCGAAAATATCTTCGTGGTGCGCGATGGCAAGATCCACACGCCGCCGCTCGGAGCCAGTGTGCTTCCCGGCATCACGCGCGACGCGATTCTGACGCTGGCGCGAGAGATCGGCATCCCGGTGGTGGAGACGATCATTCCGCGCGAGATGCTCTACATCGCCGACGAGGTCTTCTTCAGCGGCACGGCGGCGGAGATCACGCCGATCCGTTCGATCGACCGCATCACCATCGGTAAGGGTAGCCGGGGCCCGATCGCGGAGCGGCTGCAGAATGAGTTCTTCGGAGTGATCAACGGCACGCGTCCGGATACCTATCACTGGCTCTCGCCCGTAAACGTACCCGCGGCCGCAAAATAGTTGGAAGTTGTCCGCCGGAGAGGTGCCGGGAAGAATGGCGCCCGGCAGAACTGCGCAACAGAACGGGCTACCTCCCCCGAGATTTGCCCGCCCTGTTGCGCAGCCTAAAGGACTCTCCTGTTGTATCGCGCCCGGAGGCGGGCGCGCCACTGTGAATCCGCCTTTTACACAGCTTTTTTGTCACGCCAAACCATACACTTACCTCGCCCGCGATGTGGCAAACTTGTGAATAAATCATGCAGCCTCTGAAATGTATCGGCGACGGCGCCTACCGCGCGGCCGGATTCATCGATCTTCAGGTCAACGGCTTCGCCGGGGTGGATTACAACCATCCGCAAACGGCGCACGCCGAAATTGCGCGCTCGCTGCGGGCTCAGTTCGCCTGCGGGGTGACGCGCCTGTATCCGACGGTCATTACGGGTCCGGCGGAGGATATGCAGGCGTGCCTGCGCAATCTGGCGGCGGCGCGCGAGGCGCTGCCGGAAGGCGAGGCCATCGCCGGATTTCATGTGGAGGGGCCGCACATTTCTCCGGAAGATGGCCCGCGGGGCGCGCATCCGCTGGCCTGGGTGCGTCCGCCGGATTACGAGGAGTTTCTACGCTGGCAGGATTCGGCGAGCGGGCTGGTCAGGCTGGTGACGCTCTCGCCGGAGTGGCCGGAAGCGCCGCGCTATATCGAGCGGATCACGGCGGGCGGAGTGGTGGCTTCGATCGGTCACACGAAGGCGACGGCGGCGCAGATCGCCGATGCCGTGAGCGCGGGCGCGACGCTTTCCACGCACCTGGGCAACGGCGCGCATCAGATGATGCTGCGGCATCCGAACTACATCTGGGAGCAGTTGGCGGAGGACCGGCTCACGGCGGGGTTCATCGTGGACGGGATTCATCTGGGCGCGGCGTTTCTGAAGGCGGCGATCCGGGCGAAGAGCGTGGAGCGCAGCGTGCTGGTGACGGACGCATCGACTCCGGCGGGCGCGGCGCCGGGGCGGTACTTTCTGGGCGATCAGCCGGTCGATCTCACGGAAGATGGCCGCGTGGTACTGGCGGGGACGGCTCGGCTGGCGGGCAGCGCGCTGCATATGCACGATGGCGTGGCGAATCTGATGCGGCTGGCGGGGCTCACGCTGGAGGAGGCGGTGCGAATGGCGACGGTCAACGCGGCGCGCGCGGGCAGGGTCCCGGAACAGAGCGGCGATGTGGTGGAGTTTCGGGTGACGGAGCAGGGACTGGATGTACGGAATACGTGGATGAGCGGGCGGCTGGTTTACAGCGCGCCCGTTTGAAGGAAAGTCAGCGGGACAGGCCGGGAGGCCTGTCCTACACGAATTTATAGACTCCGGGGACGGGGAGCGGGGGCACGGGGAAGCTGGCCTTCATGTCGAAGTTCTTCGGCATCAGGTCCTGCTTGGAGTTCATGATCATGTCCCAGGTGATCTTCTGCCCGCTGTAAGCGGCTTCGCGGCCCATGATGCAGGTCAGTGTGCTTTCGGCCACTTCCTGGGTTTCATTGATGTACGGACCCTTGCCGAGGATGCTGTTGACCAGATCCATGTGTTCCTGGACGTAGGGGTCGAAGGGCGGCTTGACGCCGCGGAGCGCGTTGGAATCGATCACGCCCTTGGTGCCGACGATGCGTTCGCTGACGTTGCCGGCTGCGTTGTTGTACTGGCGGCAGTAGCTGGACATGTGGGTGCCATCGGCATAGGTGAAGTCGGCGGAGCAGTGGTCATAGATGTTGCCGTACTCTTCCTCGCGCGGGCGCCACGCGGCGCCGCCGCTGGCCACGACTTCGACGGGATGGCCGCCTTTGAACCAGTTGCAGACGTCGATGTTGTGGAGGTGCTGTTCCACAATCTGATCGCCGCAGATCCACACGAAGGAATACCAGTTGCGCTGCTGCCACTCGATATCGCCCCACTTCGGATCGCGCTTCTTGTTGGGGAAGAGTTTGGTGTTGTTGAAATTGAGGACCGGGGTGCCTACCCAATTGGCGTTCATGTGGACGATGTCGCCGATTTCGCCGTTCTTCACGCGCTTGTATTGATCGAGGTACCAGGTCTGGGAGCGGCGCTGGGCGCCGGATTTCACGCTCAGTTTCAGCTCCCGCGCTTTCTTGCCGGCGGCCATGATGCGGCGCACGCCGGTGGCGTCCGTACCCATGGGCTTCTCGCAGAAGACGTGTTTCTTGGCTTCGATGGCGGCCTCGAAATGAATCGGGCGGTAGGCCGGATTGGTGGCCAGCATTACGATATCGATGTCGCTCGCGATCAGCTTCTTATAGGAATCGAAACCGACGAAGCGGTGTTCGGCATCCACCTTGAAGCGGCTGGAGAGCGCGGGCGCCAGGGCCTTGGTGGTGCGGATGGAATCTTCCATCCGGTCTTCGAAGACGTCGGCCATCGCGACGATTTCGACGTTGTCGCAGCCCGTGAGCAGGTTCTGCATCGCCTGGGTACCGCGGCCGCCGCAGCCGATCAACCCGGCCTTCAGCTTTTCGTTGCCCGCGCCACGGACTAACTCGGGCTTGATGATCTGGAAGGCGGCTGCACCGCCAATACTGGACGCAAGAAAATTCCTGCGTGAAACTGCCTCGTTCTGCATTTCATGACCTCCGGACCATTTATTCTATAATGCAGACCGCGCGAATGGTTGTTACTACTGGTTGTGATCCCCATGGACTTCACCGACTTTGAATTCGAACCCGAACTGGCCCGCGCAGGCACCATTCCCTCGCGCTGGTACACGGAACCCGCAGTGCTGGCCGCCGAGCGCAGCGCCATCTTCGGGCGGACGTGGCAGGCGGCGGGCCTTGCGGCGTGGGTCGGGCAGGCGGGCAGCTACTTCGGTTGCGAGATCGCGGGGGAACCGGTGATGGTGACGCGCGCCGCCGATGGCGTGCTGCGCGCCTTCTCCAACGTCTGCCGCCATCGCGGCGCGGAGTTGTGCGGTGCGGCGTCCAAGGGAGCCACGGTGAAGTGCCCGTACCACGGCTGGACATACGCATTGGACGGCAACCTGCGCGGCGCGCCGGAATTCGAAGGTGTGGCCAATTGGGAACGCGCGGCGGTGCGACTGCCGGAGTTTCGGGCCGAAGCCTGGGGTCCGTATATTTTTGTCAATTTAGACCAAAACGCGCCGCCGCTGGCCGAAATCATGGGCGCGATCCCAGCGGAGGTGGCCAAGATGGGCTGCCCGATCGGCAGCCTGCGCCACTCTTACCGGCGCGACTATGTGATCGAGTGCAACTGGAAAGTCTACGTGGATAACTACCTGGAGGGCTACCATCTGCCGAGCGCGCACCCCAGCCTGTTCCGCGAATTGGATTACGCGAAGTACCGCGTGGATACGTTTCGCCACTACTCTTCGCAGATTGCGCCGATCCGCGCCGCGGGGGCAGATGAGGCGCGCCGCTACGAGTTCGGCGACGATACCAATCAAGCGCTCTACTACTGGATCTTTCCCAACCTGATGCTAAACGTGTATCCCGATAATCTGAGCGCGAATCTGGTGGTGCCGCTCAGTGCGGAGAAGACGCTGACGATCTTCGAATGGTTCGGCTACGGGGACGCGGAAGTGGAAGAGTCGACGATCGAGTTCAGCGACGAGATCCAGCAGGAGGACATCCGCATCTGCGAAAGCGTGCAGCGCGGGCTGCGCTCCCAATATTACGATCGCGGACGCTTCTCCGTGAAGCGGGAAAATGGCGTGCACCACTTTCACGGACTGCTCGCCGCATATCTGAAGTAGCAGGACGGGCCGGTTGGCCCGTCCTGCCCGGGGTCAGAAGCTCAGCCGCAGGGAGACCTGCAATACGCGCGCCGGCTCACCCACGCCCGTAGCGCTGGCGCTGCTGGGCAGATAGGCCGAGGTGCAGCAGGTTTCCGCGAAGGTGGTGGAGACCGTCGGCGTCACCACACCGTTAGAGAGCGTGGTGCCGGTGAAGGCCGTGGTGCTGGCGATGCGGAAATTGGCGTGGTTGAAGACGTTGAAGGCGTCGGCGCGGAAGTCCAGCTTCCAGCGGTCGTGTACGGCGAAGGTCTTCATCAGGGTCACGTCAGTGTTGAAGAAACTGGGACCGCTGAACATATTGCGCCCCTGATTGCCGTAGCTGCCCGCATCGGCGATGCCGAAGGGAGAGGTGCTGCCGTTGAGCATCGCCGCCGTGGCGAAGTAGGGTCCGGCGGTGCTGCCGATGCCGTTGTTCAGAGCGAAGTCGCCGATTGGTCCATTGATGGTGGCGCGCGAAGAGCGGATGTTGTTGGCGGTGAGGATACCGCTGGAGACGCTGAACGACTGACCGGTCATGAAGGTCACGATGCTGGAGATGGTCCAGCCGCCGATCACGCCGTTGATGGGTTTGGGCAGGTCAGAGAGGAACTTGTGGCCTTTGCCGAGCGGCACCTGCCAGACATCGTAGACGGTGAGGGTGTGGTGGCGGTTGAAATCGGCCGGGCCGCGGTCCATGCGGATGTTGTGAATGTCGGAGGGCGCGCTGGTGCTGGCGCCGCCGCCGGCGGTGGAGCCGACCGGGTCGGCGGAGCCATCGTCGATAGCTTTGCCGAAGGTATAGCCGACTCCGAAATCGAGGCTGGCTTCATGGCGGCGCAGGCGAACCTGGAGCGCGTCATACGCGGAACTGCCGTAAGAATCGAGCCAGAGGACGGTGCCGAACTGCGGATTCGGGCGGAAGTAGCCGGCGTTACCGGTGGCCGAAACCATCTGCGTGAAGTAAGTGGTATCGATGGTCTGGGCGAGGCCCGCGGCGGAGTTATTGAGCAGCGGCGTGGTGGCCGTGGTGGTGCTCAAGGTGCTGCCGAGAATCGATTGGAGGATGCCCACGGGCGCGCCGCAGGTCGCGGTACCGAGCACGTTGTTGCAGCCCACCAGATTGGCGCGTGCCTGTTTGAAGGAGGCCAGGTAGGCGGGACTCATCTTGACCTGGTTGAGGTCGTAGCCCTGCAACAGGTGCGTGCTATGGCTGCCGACGTAGGACATATCGAGCACCACCTGTTTGCCGAGTTCGCGTTGCAGGGAGAGCGTCCACTGGTGGGTGGTGGGGATGTGAATGTCGGGGTTCATCTGGCTCGCCTGAATGGCCACGCCTTTGGCGGCGGGGGTGGGCGAGAAGAACGAGGAAGGTGGAGCGGAGGGCGCAGGCAGTCCAACACCGTAGCCCTGGCTGATCTGGGCGGTGGGGTTGGCGGCGGGGCTGCAATTCTGGGTGGGCGTGATGACGGGCTTGCCGGCTGAATACGTCACCTGCACGGTGCAGGCAGCGCTCGAACCCGGGGTGGCGCCGGTGAAGGGCACCAACTGGTAGGTGTTGAACGTGTCCGTATACATGCCGTAGCCGGCGCGGATCACGGTCTTGCTATCCCCGAACGGGCTCCAGGCGATGCCGACGCGCGGTCCGAAGAGGTCGGAGTTCATGCGGTTCCAGAACTGGTGTCCCTGCGAATAAGTGACGGGCGTGGTGGGCGACCAGATATCGGGGCGCTGATTGGGCAGGAAGATGAGGCTGTTGGCTTCGGTGCCGGGAGGGTTGAGTTCGTAGCGCAGGCCGAGGTTCAGGGTGAGGTTGGAATTGAGGCGCCACGTGTCGGCGATGTAGCTGTTGTACTGGTGCATGCGCTCGCCGCGAATGTAGGTGTTGTTGGGCGAGTAGCTATTGGCGCCGGAACTGAAATAGCCGAGCGATTGCTGGTAGGGCAGGCCGAGCCACTCATCCACCGCGTTCTTCAGGGTGGCGAGATCGGTGGAGTTCATGGTGGGCAGCGACATGACGAGGCCGGGATCGCGTCCGGAACCGCTGAAGGTGACGACGGGCGCGCCGTAGACGGGGCTGATGGAACTGCGGCTATCGTTCTGGCGCTGGAAACGGAAATTGATGCCGGCGGTGATGAAGTGGCGGCCATGTTCCCAGGAGATGTCGTCGAGAACCTGCATGCTGGTGAGCCAGCGGCCGACACCGGTCTGGTTGGAGATTCCACCTGCCGTGGGGTTAGAGAACGGGTTGGTCACGTTGGCCACGGAGTAGGGCGGAATCACCGGGAAGAGGCTGTTGGTGAAGCCATTCGGGAAGGCGTAGAGGAAGCGTGCCACGCCGGCGGTGAAGCTGTTGATCAGGTGGCTGGTGAGGACGCGGCGGTAATTGAGGGCGAAGTTTTCCGGCTTGCGGCTGGAGATTTCCGTGGTCGGGTAGCCGGGGAAGGTCTGGTAGCCACCGTTGATCGGATCGCCGAGTTTGGTCTCGTCGCGCGAGATCAGGAAGCGGAAGAACATGCTGTTGTTCTTGTCGAAGGTGTGGTCCACGCGGCCCATCACGCGAACTTGCGGATCCTGCGAGGGGCGGTTCCAGGCGAAGCCGCCGGTGTTGAGGCCATCGCCGCTGAGGTAGAGGTTGGGAAGCGGCGCGGCGTTGAAGAACTTCGCCATCGCGGGGTCGATCTGGTAAGGTCCGCCGGCGGCGGGGGTGGCGCTGGCGCCGATGGCGTTGATGCCCACGCTGCCAATGCAGTTGGTGGTGAGGGAGCCGGAGCAGTTCTGCACGCCCGGCGCCAATTCGCCGGTCTGGGAATTCACCAGTGCGGGCGACGCCTTGGTCAGGCCGTTGACCGTGCCCACCACGTAACGGAACGTGCCCGAGCGCATGGAGGGCGTGTAGGTGGTGCCGGTGAAGGCCTGGCTCACGGTGAAGCGCTGACCCTGCCAGCTGGCGAACCAGAAGGTCTTGTGATCGGGCAGGGGACCGCCCATATCGATGCCGTATTGGTTGAGCTTGTAATCGGGCTTGGTGAGGCCCTGCGCGTTGCTGAACCAGGAGTTCGAGTTCATGGCCGGGTTGCGGAAGAACTCGTAGGCGCCGCCGTGCAGTTCCTTGCCGCCGGAGCGGCTGGTCAGGGCGATGTTGGCGCCGCTGTTCTTGCCGAAATCCGCGGTGGCGGAGTGGGTGACGATGCGGAACTCCTGCACGTTGCTGGTATTCAGGTTGTAGACGTTCTTCTGCGCATTGGGGACGGAGATTTCGTTGATATCGATGCCATCCAGCGTTTCGTTCACGGCGTTGCTGCGCGCGCCGTTCACGTTGGTGCCAGTGGTGGTGTTGGGCTGCTGCACCACGCCGGGTTCGAGCGCAATCAGGTTGAGGGGATTGCGTCCGTTCAGTGGCAGGGTCTGGATGGAGCGCTGGTCGATGACGTTGCTCACCATGGCGCTGGTGGTATCGAGGCGCTGGTAGCTGCCTTCGACCTCCACGGTTTCACTGGTGGAGCCTACTTGCAGGCGGATATTGACGACGAGCGGCGCGCCCACGTTGAGCACGTTGTGAGTGGTGGAATAGGCGCGGAAGCCAGCTTGGGAGAGCGACACCGCGTAGGAACCCGGAGCGAGACCGCTTACGGCGAAATCACCCGTCGAGGTGGTTTCGGCATCGTAGTGTACGCCGGTGCCTTCGTTGGTGACAATCACGTGGGCCGCCGGGACAGCGAGGCCTTGGGGGTCCGTGACGTTTCCGGTCACGGAGGACGTGGAAAGCTGGGCGGTCACCGGGTAGCTCAATACCAAGGCGGCCAATAGTGTTCGTAGCAGCAAGTCAGATCTCCTCAGAAGCGAATGTGAACAATTATACAGCGCCACGTTGGAGGGGGACAATCAATGTCCCCTGAATCAACGTCCCCTGAATCAACGTCTCGGCGGTGCAGCAAAGAGCAGGAAGCTGCCGATCCTGGTTGGCTCGCCATAAAGGGCCGGCTTTTGCAGGTCTCCGGCGCAATCGGGACAGAAGACGGCGCAGGGTTTGGGCGCGCTGGAATCCTGGTAGCGTGCGCTGGCGTTGCTCACGCTGGAATGCACGAAACGTACGCGGGGCAGGCGCTGGCGCAGCAGGGCGTGATAGGGATACTCCAGCTGGTTGTGATTGATGTCGACGCCAATGAGTAGACAGCCTGACTGCGCGGTCTGCGCCACCGCTTCTTCATAGGACGACTGGTTGTGCCACTGGCCCATATCGGAAAAGTAGTTGTCGTCACGTGCCGTGACGAAGAGAGAGCGCGGCCCCTTGAGCGGACGCGTCCAGTTTTCGAAGAGGGCGGGGCGTGCGGAATTGACCAGGAAGAGACAGACGGCAACGCCGAGCCACGGACGGCGTGCGCGCTCCAGAGCCCACGCGGCAAGGGGCGTGCCTACCAGGAAGAGCGGGAGTTCCAGGCGTGCCAGGAAAGGTTGCCACTTGAGGTAGAAGCAGAAACAGAGGAAGGCGGAGAGCAGGGCGGCGGCATAGAAGGTCCACTGGCGCTGGCGCAGCGCGAGGGCGAGAATCGCGGCCAGCAGGAGCAGCAACAGATGCCAGTGATTGTTGGCGTTGGCCTCGTGATTGGCATTGACGGGCGGCTCGAAGCGCGCGCCGGGCCAGGTGGTGGCGGCATCCTGCGGGTCGAGCCCGAACGCGTGGTGCAGGTGCAGGGCGGCGTCATAGACGGCGCGATTCCACTGCTGGCTGCGGCCGCCGAGCTGCTCCGAGGTGTGGCGTACGGCGTTCGAAAGCAAGGCGCGGGGGCCGGGCGATTCGTTGCGCCAGCGATAGACGCCATCGGCCTGAGCCGAATCGAAGCCGAGCGGATTGCCGCTCAACTTCCAGTTGCGGAAGTACTGTGGTCCGTTGAGGGCAAGGACCGAGGTTGCGATCCAGAGCAGGTGGCGGCGCGGCAGGGCACTGGCCGCATAGACGAGGAGGGGCGGCAGGAACAGGTAGGCCGTGGCCTTCGTCGCCAGTGCCAGTCCGATGGAGAGGGCGAGGTAGGGGCCTTCGCGGCGCAAGGCGAAACAGACGGCGCAGACGAGCCAAAAGCCGAGCAGAAAATCGTTCTTCGCTCCGGAGCCTTGCAGGATGGCGTTGGGGAGGGTGGCGCAGAGTACGGCCGCCCATGCCTGTGCGCGCGTGCCGAGCCCCATCGCGCCGGCGATGGCGGAGGCTCCCAGAACGCTGCCGGCGTAGGCTGCAAAGGCGATGCAGTTGATCCACCGGTCCCCGCCGCTGAGCACATAGGTGTGCAGCATGCAGTATTCGGCGAGCGGCTGCAGCATGATCTGGTTCAGGTAGGGCGTGGGGAAGAAGGCGACGCTCTGCGCCTGCGCCCAATAGACGATGCGCGGCAGATGGTAGGCCATGGCGTCCGCGCTGTTGGGCGGGCTGAGCAGCGCGGCGAGCAGCACTGGGATCGCGACGAGCGCGGCCAGCAGCCATTCGAGGGGCGCGCGGTGCGGAAGCGGCAGCCGTGCTCCGCGCCAGACCCAACACGTAATCGCGAGCGCCCACGCGGCCAGCAGCGGTCCGCGAGCAAGCAGGTGCAGCGGGCTCAGAATCTCCGTGATTGCCAGCGTAGCCGTGCCGAGCAGCACGGCTGTGCGGAGCAGGGAAGCGCGCAAGACTTGAGTGTACCCGACCGTGCAGACCGCCACTCTTACCGGTAAAATAATGTAAATAAGATAACTTCTCCGAGCGGGAAGGGGTTAAATAGATACCTGAGGAGGGCAACGGGATGGCTGATTCGTGTTTCGACTGTACTGGACCGCGTTACCTGACATCATTCGGGCGCCGCAGTTTCATTCAGGTTGGCCTGCTCGGCGGCTTCGGCCTCAGCCTGGCCGATCTGTTGCGCGCCGGCGATGTGCGTCCTCTGACGGGCGGCCCCAAGCGCACGGAAGGCACGGCGAAGAGTGTGATTCAGATCATCCTTCCGGGCGGCCTGGCCCATCAGGAATCGTGGGATCCGAAGCCCGAGTCTCCCATTGAATACCGCGGCCCGCTGGGGGTGGTGAAGACCAAAATCCCCGGCGTGGTGTTCAGCGAAAACCTCGCGCGCACGGCGCAGGTGGCGGATAAGATCACGGTGGTGCGCTCGGTGACGGGACGCATTCCCGATCACGCGCAGGCAACGTACCAGATGTTCACGGGCTACCTGCCCACGCCCGCGATTCAACATCCGGCAATGGGCGCGGTGGTGGCGCACGAATTCGGCCCGAAGAATAATCTGCCCGCGTGGGTGGGGCTGCCAAACGTCCCGGTGGGCGCCGGTACGGGGTACCTGAGTTCGAAATTTGGCGCGTTTGAATTGGGCGCCGACCCCGCGCAGAAGGGCTTTCAGGTCCGCGATATCGCAATGCCCAAGGGGATGACCGAGGAGCGTTTCGATCGCCGCCGCAGCGCGCGCGAGGCGTTGGAAGATCACTTCCGGCAGGCCGAGGCGAACCCGGCCGAACTGGATGCGATGGGCGATTTCTACCAGCAGGCGTACAAGCTGATCAGCTCCGCCGAAGCGCGCAAGGCCTTCACGTTGGATGGTGAGCCGGAAGCGATCGTCAAGTTGTATGGAGAGTATCCGCGGCGCAGTATTGGCAAGCAGCTGCTGCTGGCGCGCCGCCTGGTGGAAGCCGGAGTGCGGCTGGTCACGGTGATGTACAACGGGTCGCAGGGTTGGGACAATCACACCCGCATCAAGGAAGCGGTCAGCGAGGGGCTTCCCGCGTTCGACCACGCATTCAGCGGCCTGATCACGGATCTGGATCAGCGCGGTCTGCTGGATAGCACGCTGGTGACGGTGACCAGCGAATTCGGGCGCACGCCCAAGGTGAATGAGAATGGCGGCCGCGATCACTGGGCGCGCTGTTACTCGCAGGTGATGGCCGGCGGCGGCATCACGCGCGGCCAGATTTACGGCGCCTCCAACGCGACCGCGGCGGAACCGGATCGCGACCCGGTGACGGTAGAGAACTTCCTCTCCACGGTCTACCATCAGCTCGGCATCAATAACGAAGACCGGCTGCTGGCTCCGGGCGGGCGGCCCATCGACATCGTGCGCGACGGCAAGTTCGTCGAAGCCCTATGCGCCAGCTAAGGCTCGGCTCTCGGGAGTGCGCCAAGGGCAAGGCAGGCGGTCTCGCCTGCAAAACCGCGGCGCGGATGGGCGCGATCCTCCTGCTGCTCGTGGCTGGCGCCGTTACGCTCGCCGCGGACACGCGCTACATGGTCGATTACCTGCTGCCGCGCGGCGGCGGGCGCGGCGCCACGGTCAGCGTGGAGTTTCACGGCTCCTTCCTGGAAAATCCCAAGGAAGTGATCTTCTACGAGCCGGGCATTACGGCGTCGGGATTCGTGCCCAACGCCAAGCCGGGCGATGGCTTCAAGGTGAAATTCCAGATTGCGCCGGATTGTCCGCTGGGCGAGCATGTGCTGCGCGTGCGCACGGCCACCGCGCTCACTGACGCGGTCACATTCTGGGTCAGCCCGTTTCAGACGGTCTACGAATTCGAAGACAAGATCGGGCAGAACGATACGTTCGCTACCGCTAAATCTGTACCGTTGAACTCCACGGTGGAAGGGCAGATTCTGCCGGGTCCGCAGGTGGATATCGATCTGTACAAGGTCGAGGCGAAGGAGGGGCAGCGCCTCTCCGTGGAAGTGGAGGCGGCGCGTTTGGGCACGCTGCATACGGGCGGCGAAAACGATCTCGCTGTGCGCATTCTCGATGCCGCCGGCAAGGAACTGGGACGCAATGACGATAGTGCGCTCTACGTGCAGGATCCGGTGCTGAGTATGCTCGCGCCGAAGAGCGGAACTTATTTCATCGAGATCAAACAGCAGGTTTATTATTCGCCGCGGCAGGCGTATTACCGCGCGCACATCGGGACCTTCTCGCGCCCCACGGCGATCTACCCCGCCGGCGGACAGTCCGGCACGCAGTTGCAGGCGCGTGTGCTGGGCGACCCTGCGGGCGAACGCACGGTTGCGATTCCGCTTCCGGCCAAGGCGGGAAACTTCCCCTACTACGGCGAGGCGCCATCCGCCAACACGCTGCGCGTTTCGAACTACCCCAACGTGTTGTGGGAAGAGTCCGTGGGCAAGGCCTGGCCATGCCCCACGGCGCTCAACGGCATACTCGATCAACCCGGCACGGTGCACACGTATCGCCTGGCGATGAAGAAGGGCGAGAACTGGAAGGTGCAGGTTTACGCGCGCACGCTGGGTGCGCCGGTGGATCCGCACATCTGGATCCGCGCCGCCAACAACCCGAAGAACCTGCTGGATGCCGATGACGCGCGCCTGGTGGATCTGGGGCAGCCCTCCTCGCGCGGCACCTGGTATGTCAAGGATCAGCAGGACCCGGTCGCGATCTTCAAAGCGCCGTCCGATGGCGAGTATCTGCTGGGCATCGAAGACACCACCGGCGCGGGTGGGCCCGATCACGTCTATCGCGTGGAGATCGAACCGGCGCGGGACACGATCTATACCCACATCACGATGTCGGAAGGCTACCAGATGCCGCGCCTCACGGGCCTGATCGTGCCGCGGGGGGGACGTTGGACGCTCGACGTACAACTCGCGCCGGGCCTCGGCAACAACTACAAGGGCGATCTGGAGTTGGAGGCCGATGGCCTGCCCAAAGGCGTTACGATGATCGCGCCACGCGTGACCAAGGGCGCCACGCGCGTTCCCGTGCAGTTCGTGGCGGCAGCGGGCGCGGAGCCGCAGGCTGCGCTCATCCGGATTCTGGCGCGTCCGGTGGACCGGAGCGTGAAACTGGACTCGGAATCGCGGCAGGGCTTCGCGCTGATCAATCGCGGCGGCGAGTTGCCGTGGCACTTTGTGTTTCTGGACCGCTACGCGCTCGCGGTGACGGACCCGGCGCCGTTCCGCGTGAAGCTCACGGCTCCGCCGATCGCGCTGATGCAGGGCGGGGAACTCACGCTCAATGTGACGGTGGAGCGCGACAAGGGCTTCGACGGGCCGATCGAGATGCAGACGGACTGGCTGCCGCAAGGGGTCTCCAAGGAGCCTACCATCACCGTGCCCGCGGGCAAGAGCGAGGCCACTTTCAAGCTTCAGGCGAACGATAAGGCTGCTACCGGCGCCTATCAGATTGCGATGAATGCGTCGACCACCGGCGGCGATTCTTATAGCGGAATCGGGCGCGTGCGGGTCTCCAGCGAGTTCGTTGAGTTGAAAGTAGCCGAGCCGTATCTCTCGATCGAGTTCACGCGTACGGCGGTCGAGCGCGGCAAGCAGGGCGAATTGACCGGCACCATCAAGCTCAACCGCTCCTTCGAAGGCAAGGCGACCCTGAAGCTGATGCAACTGCCGAGCGGCGTCAAGATGGTGGAGCCTGGTCCGAGCATCACGGCCAAGGATAGACTCGTGACCTTCCGCTTGGAGGCCGATCCGGACGCGCTGGCGGGCTTGTACAAAGGCATCAGTTGTGAAGTGACGTTCACCGAAGGCGGGCAGACGGTGCATTCCACCACGGGCAACGGTACAGTGCGCGTGGATGTAGCGAGGAAGTCGTTATGACGGGACACAGGCAATGCGTGCCTGCTCTGGCGCTACCTCTCGCGCTGAGTCTGGCGTGCGCGGCGACGCTCGCGACCGCTCGCGCCGCTACGATTCCGCCGCCTCCGAAGCCGGTCAGTTTCCGTTTGGATGTGATGCCTGTCTTCTTTCGCGCTGGCTGCAATTCGGGCGGCTGCCACGGCGCCGCGGTCGGGAAGGACGGCTTTCATCTCTCGCTCTTTGGTTACGATCCGGCGGGCGATTACTACCGCCTGACGCGGCAGATCGTGGGCCGCCGCGTGGATCTCGCCGTGCCCGCGCAGAGCCTGATTCTACTGAAGGGCACGGGAATGGTGCCGCATTCCGGCGGCCGCCGCTTCAAACCCGACAGCGAATACTACACCACGCTGCTGCGCTGGATC
Organism: uncultured Acidobacteriia bacterium; assembly: GCA_903876865.1. Classification (GTDB taxonomy): domain Bacteria; phylum Acidobacteriota; class Terriglobia; order Bryobacterales; family Bryobacteraceae; genus Solibacter. Next base: position 828 of record CAIRBY010000597.1, on the reverse strand, counting down.
GAAGCCGGCGCGCCCGACGATTCCGCCAACGTGCCGACCGTCACGGGCATCTCGCTTGTACCCGATAAGCTGGTGTTCGCGCCCAAGGAGAAGCCGAAGGCGCTACAGGTGGTGGCGAAATATTCCGATGGCGCGACGCGCGTGGTCAACAACCTCGCGCTGTATGTGACCAATAACAAGACCGCCGCCGATATCGACGATAAGGGTCTGGTGTCGCCCGGCAAAGCCGGAGACACGTTCGTCTTCGCGCGCTTCGCCAAGTTCACGATGGGCGCCGAAGTGATCGTGCTGCCCGAGGGAAAGTTCAAGTGGCCGAAACTGGCGTCGAACAATTACATCGACGATCTGGTCTACGCCAAGCTGCAAAAGCTCCGCATGCTGCCGAGTCCGCTGGCGACCGACGAGCAGTTCGCGCGCCGCGTCTACCTGGACATCATCGGGCTGCCGCCGACCGCCGACGAGTTCCGGAAGTTCCTCGCCGACAAGGCGCAGGACAAACGCGCGAAACTGGTGGATGCACTGCTATTGCGCGATGAGTATGCAGACCTGTGGGCCACCAAGTGGGCCGAGTGGCTCAAGGTGCGCTCCGACAACGGCAACAATTTCGGCACGGATCGCAAGGCGGTGTATGGCTACTACGCCTGGATTCAGGAGGCGATGAAGCGCAATGCGCCGCTGGACGAATTCGTCAGGGAGCAGATCACAGGCGTGGGCAGCAACCTGCACAATCCGCCGGTCAATCTGTATACGATGCTGCCGCAGGGGCAGTTCGATGCCAAGGAAGTGGCGCAGGACGTGTCGCAGGTCTTTCTCGGCATTCGCGTGCAG
>CAIRBY010000596.1 GCA_903876865.1 uncultured Acidobacteriia bacterium | reverse complement strand
GGAGCGCACGGCGTGCACCTTCCGGCGCACTCGCTCCCACCCGCCGTGCTGCGCTCCATTGTGCCCGCGGGATTCCTGATCGCGGTCTCGACGCATTCACTGGATGAGGTCCGCGCCGCCACTGCCGAAGGCGCGGATTTCCTGGTCTTCAGCCCCATTTTTCCGGTTGTTTCCAAGCCCGGCTACGGACCCGCGCAGGGGCTGGCGAAGTTACGCGAAGCCGCGCAGGTGTCCTCGATTCCAGTGTTCGCCCTCGGCGGCGTGACTCGCGAAAACACCCCGGAGTGCGAAGCCTCGGGCGCCGCCGGAATCGCCGGCATCAGCATGTTTCAGTAGGGCGGATCACCGCGTGAGAGTCAATTCAAAATGCACTCCCTCGGTCTTTTGGAGCGCAGTCAAAATGCTGCTGAGGTTCGCCGCCGAGGGGCTGCCGTTCGGCCCCAGCATTCGCATCAGGCTCTTGGCGGGGATCTGCGTGCGCTTCTCCAGATCCTGGAAACCCACCGTCGCGTTCACATAGTCACGTAGAACGGCTTTGCCGGTATCCAAATCCCCGTTAATGATACACTCCACCGCCTCACGCAATAGCGCCTGCCGGAATTTCTTGTCCCGCTGTGCTCGCGCACGGATCGTCTCTTTGAAATCGTGAGTGAGAGGCATCAGTGAATCTCCAGTTGTTTTCGTCGTTTGCAGTCAACCCGGCAGGCTTGAGCCGCTTCGATGTCTTCCGGCTGATGCTTTTTCGTGCCGCCGCCAATCAAGATGACGAGCGTGTTTCCGTCCCTGGCAAAGTAAATGCGATAGCCAGGGCCAAAGTCGATCTTGTACTCGTACACTCCTGCGCCGACGCCCTTAGCCCGCGAAAAATTTCCCGGCTCCATTCGCGTCAGAGCAAGCGACACTTTTGCGGCTGCGACGGAGTCCAAGGTCTCCAGCCAGTTCGCGAAGCGCCGATTCCCGTTGCCGTCAATGTAACCGCGGAGTTCGACTCAGCGACTTTAATGGTAACAAAATCGTTACCACGCTTCCAGGCCGCCTCACTACCCCACCATCTTCAGCGACTTCACGCGGTCGCGAAGCTGCGCGGCTTTTTCGAAATCGAATTTGCGCGCCGCTTCGCGCATGCGTTCTTCCAGTTCCGTGATGAAGCGGACGCGCTGATCGGGCGTCATGCCTTCCACTTCCTCGTCTGCTTCGAGCGGCACGGTCACGTAGTCGCCTTCCGCCACGGCCACCAGGCTCATATCGATCGGCTTGACGATCGATTGCGGCGTGATGTGGTTGAGCTCGTTATATTCCACCTGCGTGCGCCGGCGGCGATCGGTCTCGGCCAGGGCGCGGCGCATGCTGTCCGTCATCACGTCGGCGTAGAGGATTGCGTGGCCTTCCACGTGGCGCGCGGCGCGCCCGATGGTCTGAATCAGCGCGCCCCAACTGCGCAGGAAGCCTTCTTTATCCGCGTCCAGAATCGCCACCAGCGAAACCTCGGGCAGGTCGAGACCCTCGCGCAGCAGGTTGATGCCGATCAGTACATCGAATTCGCCGCGCCGCAGATCGCGCAGAATCTTGATCCGGTCCAGAGTCGAAACCTCCGAGTGCAGGTAGCGGCAGCGCACCCCGACCTCGGAATAATACTCGGCCAGATCCTCCGCCATGCGCTTGGTCAGCGTGGTCACGAGCACGCGCTGGTTGTTTTCCACGCGCGCGTGAATCTGGTGCAGCAGGTCGTCCACCTGACCCTTCACGGGGCGGATCTCCACGGTCGGGTCCAGCAGGCCGGTGGGGCGGATGATCTGCTCCACCACTACGCCCGCGACCTTCGTGAGTTCATATGGCCCCGGTGTCGCCGAAACATAGATCAGCTGATTTACGCGATGCTCGAACTCCTCGAACGTGAGCGGACGGTTATCCAGCGCGCTCGGCATGCGGAAGCCGTGCGCCACCAGCACCTCCTTACGCGAGCGGTCGCCGTGATACATGCCGTGCAACTGCGGCACCGTCTGATGGCTCTCGTCCAGGAAGATCAGCGCATCGTTGGGCAGGTAGTCGAGCAGAGTCGGCGGCGCTTCGCCCGGCAAGCGTCCCGAGAAGTGGCGCGAGTAGTTCTCGATGCCGTGGCAGTAGCCGATCTCTTTCATCATTTCGAGATCGAACATGGTGCGCTGCACCAGGCGCTGCGCCTCAATGTGCTTGCCCTGCTTCAGCAGTTCCGCCTGCCACCACTGCAACTCGTTGCGGATGCTGTTCATGGCATCCTCTTTGGTCGCCTGCGACATCACGTAGTGGGTTTTGGGATAGATCGGCAGGCGCTGATACGTCTGCTTCACCGTACCGAGCAGCGGATCGATCTGGGAGAGATTTTCGATTTCGTCGCCCCACAATTCGATGCGGTAGGCATCGTCGTCATAGGTGGGGAAGACTTCGATCACGTCGCCGCGCACACGGAATGTGCCGCGCTTGAAATCCAGATCGTTGCGGTCGTAGAGGATCTCCACCAACTTGCTGAGAATCTGCTGGCGCGGGATCTTCTGCCCCTTCTCCAGCATCAGGAGCATGCCGTAGTAGGCTTCGGGCGAACCCAGACCGTAGATGCAACTTACCGAAGAGATGATGACGCAATCGCGCCGTTCAAACAGGCTCTTGGTCGCGGCGAGACGCAGCTTATCCAACTCGTCGTTGACGGTCGCGTCCTTTTCGATATAGACATCGCTCGAAGGGATGTAGGCTTCCGGCTGGTAATAGTCGTAGTAGCTGACGAAATACTCCACCGCGTTGTCGGGGAAGAAGGTTTTGAACTCGTGATAGAGTTGCGCCGCCAGGGTTTTGTTGTGCGCCAATACCAGCGCCGGACGGTTCAGCCCTTCGATCACCTTTGCCATGGTGAAGGTCTTGCCGCTGCCCGTGACGCCGAGCAGCACCTGGTGCTGCTCCCCGTCCCGAACCCCGCGCGAAAGTTCCGCGATGGCGTTCTCCTGATCCCCTTGCGGTGTATAGGTCACCGCCAGCCGAAAGCTCATGCCTTTAGCTTGGCACAAGCGTCAAGCGCTTAATCCCCGTCATTGTCGGCGTCACCTCCGCCACCACCTTTCATCGCCGCCTTCGCGGCCGCGCTCAACTCCACCGTGTCCTGCGCCGGACTCGACGCCGAGGACGAACTCTTGGCCGAATCACTTCGGGCCGGGCCGGACGACGCCGCCTGCACCGGTTGATACGCTGCTGCCGCGGAACTGGACGAACATGCCGATACGCTCATGTCTTCCCTCCTGAGGGCTCTTATCGGCAGAAAGGGGAAGAAGTTCAGCGGCAGAGATTCGGCGGGGCGGCAAAATCTCGACGCTGCACCCCATCCTGCACCTCTGTGTTTCAAGCACTTGCGCGCGGCCCACGGCGTGCATACAGCGGGGCAGTGATCGCGATCGCCCTACTCTGGCTCCTGGCCGCGGTGCAGGAACCGGTCAGTGAAAGTGTCCTGCCCAATCTCACGGCGAGCCGCGCCTGCGCTTCCACTGTCCAATTGCAGAACCTGAGCGATGTGCGGGTGATCGTCGAAGTGGAAGCCCATCGCGGCACTGGCGCCCTGGTGCCGTTTGCCGGACTCCCCGGGCGCACGGTCGCGCTCAACCCCGGCGAGCGCCGCTCCTACCAGCCTCGCATTGAGGAAGACGAGCCCGTCGGGTGGGTCAAGGTCCGCGAGCACCTGCCTTCGCCGCGCGCTTCGCCTGCCGTCGCTGTCAGCGGCTCGACCCTCTGCCGCGACCGCGACGGTGCCCACACGGCTGCGCGTCCCGTCGCCTTCCCGAGCCGCAACCCGTGGTTTGCCGGCGAAACCGCCGGCCTGCCCGGCGCCATGCTCACGCTGGTCAATCTCTCCCCCACGACCGCGCAGGTCTCGCTCTGTTATGGTTCCGGCACGCTCATCGGAGTGCCAGGCAATTCGGCCGCCAGTCGCGAACTGCGCCCGCTCTGTTCCGCGACTCAGGAAGTGCAGGTGCCCGCGTATGGTGCGCGCCAATTCCCGGTCGAGCATGACGGCAACTCGTATTTCTCCCTGCGCACGCGGGGCGAATCGCTGATTCTGGAACTGCTCCGCCCGTCCCCAGCCGCTGCCGGACTCTTCACCGTCGATTCTTCGATTCAATTCGGAGGAGTCGTGGGTGGGGGGAGATAGTCTTCCCTGGTCTCCCCTGGTCTCCCCTGGTCTCCCCTGGTCTTGGGTATAATCCTTAGAGCCAAGAGGGACATTCGAATGCAACTCTCCACCAAAGTTTTTGCCATTGCCGCGGCTCTTGCCGCCTTCACCGCGCCGACTCTGAGCGCACAGACGAGCGCGCCACAGACCGCCGAACAGGTCTACAAGAACATCACTGAACTCAAAGGGACGCCCGCTGACCAGTTGGGCCCCGCCATGAATTTCATCTCCAGTTCGCTGGGCGTGGAGTGCAACTTCTGCCACGTGCAGGGCAAGATGGATGCGGACGATAAGCCCGCCAAGAAGACCGCGCGCGAGATGATCGCGATGACGAACGAGATCAACAAGAGCGCTTTCAAAGGCCAGCGCCAAGTCACCTGCTACTCCTGCCACAACGGCAAGGGACACCCGGCCTCGATGCCGCCGGTGATGGAGAGCGACGCCGCGCCGAAGCCTCCCGCGCCTCCCGCGCCCGCCGCCGGCAGTGCGCCCGCAGCGCCCACCGCGCCCACCGCCGATCAGATCGTAGAGAAGTATGTCGCGGCTTTGGGCGGCGCCGACGCGCTGAAGAAGGTCACGAGCCGCAGCATGCAGGGCATGATCGTCACCAACGGCAATGAATCCGCCATCGAGCTGCTCGCGAAGGCGCCGAACAAGCGCATCTCCATCTCTAAGATGGGCACGGGTGAGAGCATGACCGCGTTTGACGGCACCGCCGGCTGGATGGGCTCCACGGGACGTCCGGCGCGCGCGATGTCCGAAACCGAATCCGATGCCGCCGGGTTGGACGCGGAGTTCGCGCTCGCCCTGCGCCTGAAGGAACTCTTCCCGCAGTTGCGGCGCGGACGCCCCGATACGATCAATGGCACCGCGGTCGAAGTGCTGACCGGGATGCGTCAGGGCAAGCCGCCGGTGCGCCTCTACTTCGACCAGAACACGGGGCTGCTGCTGCGCATGGTGCGCTACGCCGAGACCTCGATGGGCCGCATGCCGACGCAGATCGATTACGCCGATTACCGCACCGTCGATGGCATCAAGGTCGCGTGCAAGTGGACCCTGTCGCGTCCCAACGGCCGCTTCACCATCCAGATCAAGGACGTGAAGCAGAACGTGGCGATTGACGACGCGAAGTTCGCCAAGCAGTAAGGGCGAACTCTCCGCTCCAAATTGAGGCTTCCACTCCGAGGGGTGTGCCGGGCGCTTGTGCTGTAAGACAGCGCCCGGCACACCCCTCTTGCTATTCTGAGGATTCGTGGCCTTCAACCCGTCCTCCATGTCTAAGGTTCTGGTGCGCGCCACCAACTGGCTGGGCGATGCGGTGATGTCGCTGCCTGCTATTCGCGCCATCCGGCAGGTCTTTCCCCACGCCCACATCGCAGTGCTGGCACGGCCCTGGGTGGCCGATCTCTACGCGCGCGAGACGGCGATCGACCGCGTCATCCCGTATCCGGGAGGGCAGGGCTGGAGCGGACGCCGCGCGCTGGCGCGAAATCTGCGCGCGGAGAGCTTCGATGTGGCGATCCTGCTGCAAAATGCCTTCGACGCGGCGCTGATTGCGTGGATGGCGGGCATTCCCGAGCGCATCGGCTACAACCGCGATGGGAGGGGCTGGCTGCTGACCCGCGCGATCGCGGTGCCGGAACCGGGCGACCTGCCGCGGCACGAGCGCTTCTACTATCTGGAACTGCTGCGCCGCGCCGGGATGCTGGAGCATTTTCCGCCGTGTCCCGAGATCCGGCTGGAAGGGGGCGGGGAAGCGCGGTCGGCGGGGCGCGCGCTGCTGGCGGCACGGGGATTGCGGGGTGCGGTGCTCGGCATCAACCCCGGGGCGGCTTATGGCAACGCCAAGCGGTGGCTGCCGGAACGTTTCGCGGAAGCGGCGGCGGAGTTGGGGATGCCGGCGATTGTGTGCGGCGCCAAGGCGGAGCGCGCGATGTGCGAAGAGGT
>CAIRBY010000595.1 GCA_903876865.1 uncultured Acidobacteriia bacterium | reverse complement strand
GGCTTTCCCACCGTCTTCTACCTCACCTACGCCATGTACCGCGATTACTTTCCGCTACTTGCACTGGCCTCTGCGTAGCCCGCGAACAGCCGGCTTCGTCTGATATAATCCACGGCAGTTCGCCTCATGCAAAGGATCTTCCCATGCTCCCTCGCAAACTGAGCCTCTGTTCCGCCGCTTTCGCTCTTACCGCTTTCGCCCAGGCCGCTTACTCCCAGACCCCTGCGCTGCCGGACGCGTATACCGTGACCCAGGTCAACTCCATGTTCGGCCCACCCGTCACCCAGACCATTTCCCGCTCCGGAAACAAGGCGCTGGTAGAGACTGCGTCCGCCGCTCACACGATGATGCTCTACGATCTCGCCGCCGGCACCACCACTTCCTGGAGCGCGGCGAATCCCACCAGTTGCGGTTCCGGCAAGTTCTCCGGCGATTGGGGCGATCCCTTCGTGCAATCCGCCGGCATCGCCAAAGACCTCATGAAACAGAACCCCAAGGACCTCGGCGCCGCCACCGTGAACGGGCTTGCCACCAAACTCCTCGAACTGGCGCCGGGGCCCGGCAATCCGGTCTCGGGCAAAGTCTGGCTGGAGGTCAAGACCGGCATCATCGCCAAACTGGAAGTCTCGCAAGGCGGTGCCGCGGCGCGGACCATGCTAGAGGTCAAGAGCCTCGATCTCGCTCCGCCCCCTGCCTCGCGCTTCGCGCCGCCCGCCGCCTGCCGTCCCGCCCAGCGGTAAGCAGCGCCTCAGCCGGCCCGGATTCCCGCAGCGATACTTAGAAGTTCCAGCGAATGCCCAACTGCCCGGTCCGCGAGGATCCGGCCGGAGGGAAGATCGCCGTGGACGTGATCTTGCCCGCGTTCGCGTTGTTCACCGTCAGGCCCAGCATCCCGCCGCCGCCCGCCGAAGGCTCGCCCAGGTTGGTGTGGTTCAAGACGTTGTTGAACGAGGCCACGAACTGAATCAGCCCGAGTTTCTCGAAGTGGACCGCCTTCTGCAAGCCCATGTTGAGCAGCACATAACCCGGTCCCTGAATGATGCCCCGCCCCGCGTTGCCCCAGTTGCCGTTGGCCGGCGTGGTGAACACCGAGGGGTCGAACCACATTCCCGGCGTGTGCGGCAGCGAAATCGGTCCGCTCACATCCGGGCGCAAAGAGGTGGTGTTGGTGTTGGTCGGGTCCGGTCCGCTGATCAGCGGCGTGAACCAGTTCCCGGTGCTCAGGTTCAGCAGCGTGTTGACCTGCCATCCTGCCAGCAGCGCGCTCTTGCCCAGCGGCAATTCATAGCTCGCCTGGCTGGTCCACTGGTGCCGCGGCACGGAGTAGACGTTGCCCCGGTCCCTGCGCCGGTTGTAGGTGTTCTCGATCGTGTTGTTGAGTTCGAAATCGTCCGTGTCGTCGGTGTCGCTCAGTTCCTTCGCCCACGTCCACGTGGATTGGAACATCAGCCCCTTGGCGAAGCGCTTCTGCACCGAAGTCTGCAAGCCGCTGTAGAGCATGTTCGCGCCGTTGTCGGCATAGTTGATGGCGCCGAACAGCGGGTACGGCCGGCGGGCGTTGCTGAACGCCGTCAGGGAAGGCAGCGGCTGATTCACATCGCGGCGATACGCCAGGTTGGTGCCCTTGCTGCCGATGTAGCTCAAGCGCAGGCCCAGATCGCGCGTCAGTTCGCGCTCGAAAGTGAGGCTGTACTGCTGCGTGTAGCTGTTCTTCAGGTTCGGCGTCACCGCGCTCAGCGTCAGCGTGCCCGGCGCGCCCGGGGTGGAGAAGGGGTTGGCCAGCGTGAACTGCGCCGCGCCATTCACAATGTTGTTCGTCACCACCGTGGTGGCGGCATAGGGTCCGCGCGAAAGATCGCCCGTCACGTTGCCAGAGTAGTGCGAGTAGTAGACGCCCCACCCGCCGCGCAGCACCGTCTTGCCCGCGCTATCCAACTGATAGGCGAAGCCGAAGCGCGGCGCGAAGTTGTTCTTGTCGCCGTTGCGCAGCGAGCGGCCCAGCCCCATCTGGTCCGCCGTTTCCACCGGCAGCGTGGTCGGGAAGTAGGTGCTGAACAGCTTCATCGATTGCTGGTTCGGCACCACGATCTTGCCCGTCGCCAGGTCGAAGGAGTACATGTTGCCGTTCACCGGATACGCCGGCCCGTTGTATTCCCAGCGCATGCCGTACATCAGCGTGAGCTTGCGCGAGATTTTGAAATCGTCCTGCACATACCCGCTCCAATCGCGGAAGCGGTTGTTCTGCGCCGGGAACGGCTCCAGACGCGTGACCGTCGCGGGCAGTCCCAGCAGGAAATCCGCGTACGCGTTGCCCGTGAACTTGCCGGTGAACGCGAAGCTGCCGAAGGTCTGGATGCCCGAGGTGTTCGGCATGTAGCGGTTGACGAAGAAGCTGACCATCTCCGCGCCGGCCTTGACCGTGTGGCGTCCGTGAATCCAGCTCAGGTTGTCCGCCAGTTGCGCGTGGCCGTCGTTGACCGGGTTCAGCAGGTTGATGTTGTCGCTCGCGAAGCCGGAGACGCTGAAGATCGGCAGGTTGTTGATCGGTCCGCGCGCAGGCAGTCCCTGAATGCCGAGCTTCTGCAGCACGCCGTCGCCGGTGAAATTCGAGCTGCTCGCAGATACCAGAATCACCACGCCCGCGCGCACTTCATTCAGCAGGTTCGGGCGGATCGCGAAAATGTCGCCCGCAGTCCAGAAGTTGACGCGGCGCTCGTTGTAGGACGTGCCAACGGTGGTGGGCGGCAGCGCCGAGCGCGCGCCCGGGAAATCGTAATTGTCTTTGTGATTCTCATAGCGCAGAAACGCGCGATGCCGGTCCGTGAAGTTGTGGTCGAGTTTGATCTCTTCGGTGCGGTGCACTTCCGGTCCATCGAAGGAGGCGCGGTAGTTCGCGGCCGTCAGCGTGGGCGCGCCGAAGTTCGGCAGCGGGAACAGGAACGCCTGCGCGGCCAGCGCCTGCGAACTCAAGGCGGAAGTGGCGATGGTGTTGCCCACGAACGGATTCACTCCCGTGAAGGGGTTCTTCAGTGCCGCGAAGGCGGTGAAATCGCCCTGCCGCATCGCCACCGTGGGTACGTTCGGCGTAAACAGCGTCGCCGAGACGCCCTTCAAGCCATCGAAATCGAAGAAGAAAAATGTGCGGTCGCGCTGCAGCGGTCCGCCGATGGTGCCGCCGTAGTTGTGCAGGTTCTGGAACGGCTTGGCGGTGGCGTACGCGTTGCGCGCGTCGGTCGCGCTGTTGCGCAGGTACCAGAAGACGCCGCCGTGAAACTGATTGGTGCCGGATTTCGTCGCGGTGGTGATGGTCCCCATGCCGCCGAACTCGGCGCGCGTGGTGAGCACGTTGGCCGTGAACTCCTGAATCGCCTCCACCGAGGGCTGCGACACGTTGTCGGGGCTGCCGAAATTGCCGAAGGTGGTCTCAATGCCATCCACCTTCACCTTCACGCTGCTCGCGCCCGCGCCCGGCGTCAGCCACTTGGCTCCGTTACCCACCTGCACCACGCCCGGAACTTCCAAGGGCAGCATTCCGCTGATCAGGCCGGAATCGCCCGAATTCTTGGAGACGCTGCGCAGATTGGTCGGCGTTTCGATGAGTTGCCGCGGCGTGAGACTGCTGCTCACGGCGGGAGTCTCCATCTGCACTACGGTGGATGCCGCGTCGGTGACGATCACTTCCGTGGTCGCCGTCGCCACTTCGAACTTCAGATCCTGGCGCACGGTGCGGTAGGCTTCCACCGGGAAGGCCCGCGTTTCCATCGCACGGAAACCCTTGGCATCCGCGCCCATGCGGTAGGTGCCGGGCTGAAGGTCGGGAAACGAGTAGGCGCCGGTCGAGTTGGTGGTGGTCGAGCGGCGCACCCCCGTGTCGTTATTCGTCAGGGAAACGGAGGCGCCGGAGACCGCGCCGCCACTGGCGTCCACGGCAAGACCGGTCACAGTCCCAAGCGGCGTTTGAGCCTCTACTGTAAGAGCGCACAAGAGTAGCGCAAAAAGCGGAAATCGCATAGGAGAACGTTTATTGTGGCACACTGCACAATCCTCCCGTTTATTGAATTGTAAAGTGAAAGGGTGCCGGATTCCAGGTTTCGCCCCCGTTTGAGTGCCGCGCTATTGCTGGCAGGTGTCTGTGGAGTGGCCGCGCTGGCGCTGCTGGTGACGAGCGGCGCCTCTGCCGGCTTCGATTTGCAGGTGCGCGGAGCCATCCACAGTTGGAGCACTCCGTGGCTCACCGCCGCCATCTCGGCGGCCACTCACTTGGGCGGCGGCGAGGTGCTGTGGCCCTCCGGATTGGTGGTCGCGCTCTGGCTTGTGAACGCTGGACGGCGTCGGGAAGCGGCCCGCTTCGGCATCGCTCTGGTGGCTGCCAATCTGGTGGACGAGGCGCTCAAATGGGGCATCCATCGCGCCCGCCCGCTGCCCTGGTTCGGAGTGGCCGCGCCTTCCAGCTACAGTTTCCCCAGCGGGCACGCCTTCCTCTCCTGCGTCTTCTACCTGCTGCTCGCCGCTGCCCTGATCCGCCCGGGTTGGAGCCCTTGGAAGAAGGCGGCCGTTGCCGCCGCGGCGGTCTGCCTGACGCTGTTGATCGGTTTCTCCCGCGTCTATCTGGGCGTACATTACCCGACCGACGTGCTGGCAGGCTACCTCGCCGCAACAGCCTGGCTCGCGGGCGTCTCGCTGGTGTCGCTTCGCCGCGCCCAATAGACGGCGCCCAACAAAAAAGGGGACCGGTTGCCCGGTCCCCTGTGTTTGCTTGCTCTGCGGCTTCGCTAGAAATTGAAGCGAATCGAGAGATCCACGCGCCGGTTGTTGGCCGTGCCGCCGCCACCGCCGCCGCCCGGACCGCCGCCGCCGAAGCCGGTGCTGACGCTGGTCGCCTGGCCGAACTGATTCGAGGTCAGTACGCCCTGGTAGCCGCCCGGATTGTAGTGGTTCAGCAGGTTCGAGATATTCGCCGAAACGGACATGCTGTAGCGCCGGTCGCTGGTTGCGCCGCCGCCGCCACCGCCGCGTCCGCCGCCACCGCCGCCCATGCGCATACCGCCGCCGCCGCCGCGAGCGCC
>CAIRBY010000594.1 GCA_903876865.1 uncultured Acidobacteriia bacterium | reverse complement strand
GCAGGTAGGCGATGTTGTAATCCGCGCCCGCCACCAGCAGCGGCAGGTCGTGGCGGCGGCAGTAATCGCGGGCGGCGGCGTAGTATTCCAGGGCCTCGGGAAAGCGGCTCAAACTGATATTGCAGACCGCCATATTGCTCAGCACGGCGGCCACGTCGCGATGTTGCCCGAGGCGGCCGAGCGTGGCGTAGGCCTTCTCGTAACTGGCCAGCGCTTCGGCGTAACGGTCCTGGCGGTAGAGGATGTTCCCCACGTTGCTGGCCAGGCGGGCAAGGCGAAGTTCGTCGCCGAGGCGGGCGAAGATCTTTTCCGCGCGAGCGGCCCAGGCGTAGGCTTCCTCGTAGCGGCCGAGGTAGATGAGCGGTTGCAGGCCGCTGATCAGGGTGCGGCCGATTTCGTGATCGCGGCCCAGCGTGGTGAGGATGGCCAGGGCCTCTTCGTATTGGCGCAGGGCAGCATCATAGTTCGAACCGGCATAGCTGACGTGCCCCATGGCGCGGAGGCCGGTGGCCTGACTGGCCGGGTCTGCAAGCTCGTCCGCGAGATTGCGCGCGGCCAGGGCCAGGCGTCCGGCGCACGCCAGATCCGCATAGAGAATCCGCAGCACTTCCTCGTGCAGCAGTTCCACGCTACGCGCGCTGCGCAGTGCCTCATGAGCGTGAAAGAAACCGATCTGCGCGGCGGCGTCCGCGGGCAATCCGGCGAGCGCCTGAAGCCACTCCGTGGACTGCGGCTGCATGCCTAGAAACCCTTCTCTTCGAGGCGCGCGCGCAGGCGGTCGAGGCACCTGCCGCGAATGAAGCCGATGGAGCCCTGCGCGAGGCCGAGTGTGCGCGCCACGTCCGCATAGGGCACGGGCGGATCCTGATAGAAGAGCATCTGCACCATCTGCTGGCAGCGTTCGGGCAGGGCGGCAACCGTATCCCGCAGCAGTTGGGCGCGTTCGGCCTGTTCCTTCCATTCGGGGAAGAGCAGTTCGCGGGAACGGGGCTCGCGGTCCGCGCCGTTCAGTTGCTGCTGTTCGGCTTCGAGCAACCGGCGCCGTTTCCACTGGTAGCACTTGTGCGACGCCACGGAGATGAGCCAGCCGCCCAGCGCGCCGGGCTTACGCAGATTCTTCAGCTCGGCGTAGAGCTCGACCCAGACCTCCTGGAAAATATCCGCCGCATCCTGCGGGCTCATGCGGTATTTGATGGGCGCGGAGTAGACCAGCTTCTTGTATTTATCGATGACTGACGACCACGCCTGCTCGTTGCCGCGGAGGCATTCGGCTACCAGGTCTTCATCGCTCCAGGCGGACGTCGGTTTTCCGAGTGTGGCGAGACTCTCTATCGGCGTGCGAATGTCCAAGTCAGATCCAGGGCCCCTCTTATTTAGACCACGTGAGATTCCACCTCGTGGGATGAAATCCAATGCGGCAGGGCGCCCCCCGGGCAACCACCGCTCGTGGCGACATCGTAGCATATCGCCAATGTGCGAAGCAGTACTGAAACGTACCGGCACTTTCGGCGTAGCAGCCGCTCGAGTACTTGTCTGGACTGTCAATGAGGCCCCGGCTCACCGAATACCAGCACTTTTCCGTGACGGGAATCCACTACGTAGACCTGACCGCGCGCATCCACGTGCAGCGCATCCACGCGCTGCATCTGATCGACCGCGTCGCCCTGCTGGCCGAAGGCTCCCAGGTTGAGGCCCTTCTCTTCGAAGACCTGAACGATCATCCAACGCGGGTTCACCACCAAAAAGTGGCTATGTGCGGAGTCCCACGCGAAGGCAGTGGGAAGGCCAACCCCATCCCAGCGCAGTTCTCCGCGCGCGGTTCCGCCGGGACTGAAGATGCCGACCCGGTGCTGCCTTCCACCGAGGACATAAAGCTGATTGTGGATGACCTGGAGCGCTGTCGGCTCCTGTAGTTCCGGCGGCAGCTGGATGACGGAATTCACCTCACCCTCGCGATTGAGTTCGACGATGGCGTTTCTGGGAGGGTCCGCCACGTAGACGGTCTTGCGGTCTTCGGCGACGGCGATGGCGGCAGGGCTCTCCATCACGCGCTCGCGCCTGCCGAGAGTGTGATCGTACTCGCCCTTTTCATCGAAGACGAAGACGCAGCCCCACGCCGCGTCGGTCAGGTAGATACGCCCCTGACTATCCGAGGCAATGCCGGATGGTTGGCGCAGCGTCACATCCCCGACTTTGCGGATCTCGCGGTAAGAGCCGTCCCCGGTATCGAAGACATGGACCGAGGCGGTGCCGTTGTCCGCGATCCAGACGCGGTGGTGCAGGTCGGTGGTGACGGCGACGGGAAAGGCGAGGCCGAAGGGGTGTTCGCCATCCCCGAGCGCGGCGCGCGCGCCCTTGCTGTTGATGAGCTTGGGCGGGTGAATGCCGAGCTTGGAGCCGAACGTATAGAGGTGGCGGAAATCGATGTCGGGCGTGGGTTGGTCAGGCCAGGGTTGAACAGGCGCAGGCTGGCCCGCCGCCACCACTACTGCCAGGAGTGTCGCTATGCGCATCCGCATTCCGTCGCTCCGCTAACCGCCCGGGTAGGTATACCCGTTGTGGTTCTGATTATGGCAGTAGAGATAGCAGGTGCCCCTCGGGGCCGCGACGGTTCCGGTGAAGGCGAAACCGTTATACGCGACAGCGGGCGCGGTGACGTGGATGGGACCGGCAACTCCCGTATCGAAATTGATCATGGCGTGGTTGGCGGTGCTGTTGCCGCCGATGACACCGTGCGGATCGTGGCAGGTGGTGCAGCCGGCGCTCCAGTGTTCGGAGCGATTGTGGGGAGCTTCGGCCTGCACCGTGGTCAGGTTGTGGCACTTGTTGCAGAGCGCGGCGCCGGCGGTGCCTCCGCCTCCACCCCCGCCTCCTCCCACCGTGTCCTGAAACAGAGTGAACTGGAGCAGGTGGGGAAAGATGGAGCCATGCGGCCCGTTGGGCCCGGTGCCGCCGGAGGACCAGGCCTGATCGTTGTTATGGCAATCGGAGCAGTAGATCATCGAGGTAGTGCTGAGCGGCCGGTTCGTGTTGACGGCGCCACCGACGGTGAGCATTCCGGTGAGGCGGAGGCTCGCGTTCGAGGTAGTGACCACGCTGTTCCCCATCACGTTGTGCCCGATCGTGCCCGTGAACTTGAGACGCAGGTTGTACTGGTCGGAGGGGCGCGACGGTTGGACCACGGGCGGAGTCATGGCCGGAAGCGGAGAGGGGTAGCGGATGGCGGTGCGGCCATAGGTGCTGGTGGCGGGCTTGTTGGTGCTATCGGCATGGCACTGGAAGCAGAGCTGATATTCCTTGGTGGCGGGGTTCTGCACACCGGCGCTATCGTAGCCGCGCGCTCCGAGGATTGCGGCTTGCGAACTCGGGGGCAGCGCCGTTCCCACTTGCGCGGCGGCGGCGTGTGAGTTGTGGCAATCCGCGCACTCGGCGTGGCGGCTGTTGTTGACCGGGATCGCCTCGGCGGCATCGTGCGCGCCAGAGACCGTCATGGTGGGGTGAGAGTAAGTTTTGGTGTACTCGGCGGTGATGTTGCGCAGCGCCGGCGAGGCGTTCAGGCCGCTGTGGCACGGCGCGCAATCGGCTTCCTCGCTGGCTTTGAGGCTGCGCGGCGCGGCGCCGTTGTTGTGCGCGCTGTGGCAACTCCAGCAGGCGTTAGCGCTGACAGTGCCATAGGAGCCAAAGGTGGCATTGGCGGGGACGGTATTGGCGGCGGTGGCGTGGGCTCCGGTGGTCCAGCCATTGAGGAAGTTGGGCTGATTGCGGCTGGGATCGTGGCAGGCGAGGCAGAGCGCGCCGGCGGCATTGGAACGGGCCAGGAACATGGGCACCACGGGATCGTTGCGGGGCGCGTGGGGATCGTGGCAGGTGGTGCACTCGATCTTGCCTGCGACCAGTTTGACGGCCGGGTCTTTGGTGGAGGCGGGCGAGGCAAAGAGCGAGAGCGCGAGTGAACCATCATCGACGGGAGTCATGCTCACGGGATGGCTGGTGGAGAGGTTGGCGCCGAGCACATCGGCGGCGATCATCGAGCCGGAGGTCGCGAGCGCGCCCTGCGTCACCGTGAGACCCACCGCGATGGTGCCATCGTGGCAACTGAGGCAGAGCTTCGAAGATCCCGAAGCCGGCGTCTGCGCACTCGACGTGTAAGTGCTGCTGGTGTAGGTGGTATAGGTCTGCGAGGAGAGTTTGTGGTTCCACAACGGCGTCACGTTGGGCTGGACGTTGTGCGGTGCGTGGCAGAAGATGCAGGCCTCAGTGCCGGCGGACTTGACGGGACCGCTGCCGGTGACGCTGAGATCGTGCTGGCTGCCGATGAGCGCGGTCTTGCTGCTGCCTGCGAGGAGGCCGGTAGCGCTGAGGAGCAACAGCGAGGCAAGGCGTTTCATTCGGCGACCCTCCGGTAGCGGAAGACCTGCACGCGGCTGTTCAGTGAATCGGCGATATAGATGAGATTGCGGTTGTCGATCGAAATGCCGGAGGGCAGCTGAAATTCACCGGGCCGCGCGCCACCGGAGCCGAAGTAATAGAGCAGGCGGCCCTGTGGATCGAAGACCTGGACGGTTTCAAAGAGGGCATCCACCAGATAGAGGTTGCCATCGGTATCGGCGGCGATTCCCTTGGGGCGGTTGAGCGTGCCGCTCTGGTTGCCCAGCTTCCCGAAGGCGTTGAGGAACTGCCCGTCAAGGGTGAGCGTCTGAATGCGGAAGTTCATCGAATCGACTACGAAGAGTTTTCCCGCCGAGACGGTGATTGCTGTGGGGAAATTGAATTCGCCCGGCCCGGCGCCGCGCTTGCCGATGGCGCGGATGGGCGCACCATCCATGCCGAAGATCATGACCTGATGGCGCAGGGTATCGGTGAGGTAGATGCGGCGAGCCTTGCGATCCAGCAGCATGCCGGTGGGGCGCTGCAGGCGGCTCTCGCCGGCGCCGCCGAAGGAGCGCAGAAAGCGACCGCGCACATCGAAGACGTAGACTTGCGCGCGCAGCGAATCGCTGACATAGATATCGTCGTTGGTGTCGCAGGCAATATCGAGCGGCGAAGCGAAGGGCAGTTGTTTGGAGCCTTTGAGGAACTGGTATTTGCGCTTCTCGAAATCGAAGATGTGCACGCCGCGCTGGCCCGGGTCCGCGATCAGCAGGCGGCCGGTGCTATCGTGCGTGGTGGCGTAGGGACGCACGATTTCGGGGCGGCCTTCGGGAGGGCCCGCCACCCAATTCAGCAGTTTGGTGAAAAAACTTTTCGGCTTGGTGAACTCGCGGACGGAGGGGATGGTCCGCAGGTACTCGACCGTGCCGTGGGTGGAGACTTCCGCGGCGGCGAGGCGCGGAGTGCACCACACCGCGCAGAACATCACGCAGAGGATCGAGCGGAGGAGCATGGGCTGGCCGTTCCCCACAGTAGCATTGCTCACAGAACCCTCACGTTGCGCACGAAGCGAATGTAGAAGCGGGTTCGGACCGTGCCTTGGTAAAAGGCATAGGACTGGTCGAAGCGAATCAATCCGGCTTCGATCTTGATCTTGCGGAAATGGTAGGTCACCATCGCGTTCAGCATCTCGAACGCGTTGCTCACGGTTTGGTCCAGGTGTTGCCGCGAGCGCGTCCAGGAAGCGGAGAGTTCCACTTTCCGCAGCGGATTGGCATGCAGGCCCACGCTGGTGGCGCGGTAATCGCTGGGCACGATGCGCAGGGAGCCGGCCAGCAGCGCCTCCGTGCCCAGGCCCACGAGCAAGGGATTGTACAGCGGGAGGGAATCGCTGGCCACATTATTGATGGAGGCGTTGAGTTGAAATCGCGGATGCTCGATGCCGGCATGCGCGGTGTATCCGCCGGAGCGGAAGTCGTTGCCAGCGGTGAGGAACGAGCCCCACTGCCAGCCACCGCCAACCCGGGCGCGGAAGCTACCGGTGAGACGGTTCGCCACACTGCCATCGGCCGCCACGCTGCGATTGGAGAGCGGCTGCGCGTTCTGCACGCTCTGGCCGTTGCCGTGGACCGAGGCGTCGAACTGCAGACCGCCGTTGGCGCCTTCCTGCACGGAAAGGCGATAGGTCTGTCCCTGAATGGTGCCGGACTGGCCGGTGATGGAGCCGATGCCATATTCGCGCGAGTACTCTCCGGAGAAGTTGCCCCAACTCACTTTGTGAGCGTAGGTGAGGCCGGCGGAAGCGGAGAAATAGCTGGCGCTGAGCGGGCCTTCCTGGGCGCTGGAGAGAATCTCGTTGTGTTCCAGTCCGGCGAAGGCTCCGAAGCCGGCCGGCAGCGTCGCGTAGGTGGTGGCGTTGAGATTGAAGCTGGACATTCCGCGAGAGAAGGGCTGGAGCGCGGTCTGGTCCGTGAGCGCGGCGCCGGTCGCGGTGAGCGAACTAATGGCCTGCGCCAGATACTGGCTGGCGATGTTGGAAGAGTAGCCGGCGCGCAGGGAAGTGCGTACGCGCCGCTTCTGGAAGAGGCGCAGGTTGGCGCTGGCGTAATGGGTGGAGAGATCGATCGGCAGGCTGAAGAGCAGGCTCGAGGTGGATTGCGTTCCGGCGTTCACGTAGAGTTCGGAATCGCCCAGGAAACCGCGCCGCGCCGAACCCTGGTACTGCGTCACGTTCTGGAAGAGCGAGCCGAACTGGGTGCCGCCGGTGGTGGCCTCAAG
>CAIRBY010000593.1 GCA_903876865.1 uncultured Acidobacteriia bacterium | reverse complement strand
CCAACCCAAGCCACTTTAGCGGCGACCGGCTCCATGCGCAGCCTGCGGCAAACAGCAGGTACCAGACGGGCATGTGCCATGGCCAGTGCCGCAGCATGGCGGCGCGTAGATCGCTCCAGAGAGCGAAGCGCGTGGTGCGGGTTCCGGGCGCACGCCCTGCCGCCTGCGGAAAGTTACTCAGATTCTCCGGGCGCATTTCGGGAGCGGCGTCGCGCAGCGTGCCGGCGAGGAAGCCGGACGTCCGCAAAGGGTGGCACAGGTACCAGTGGAGCAGGCGGGCAACGCCGGTGCGGGCGTAGAACTGCTCCGTCCAGCGGCGGTCGGCCGCCGGCGCCCCTTCCGAATAGGCGTGCATCCCGCGGAAGCGGAACTCCTCCGGAGCCACGCCGAGTTCGCGCAGGTCCGCGCCCGCCGGTCCGAGGCGGTAGAAGATCACGTTGAAGACGGCCTGTCCGCGGTAGGAGCCGTCCGTGGTGAGGAGCATCGCCACTCCGGCGCAGAGTACCAGTGCCGCTCCAGAGGCGGCGAGCGCGCGGTGGCATCTGTGCCGTGCCGCGTGCCAGAGCAGGAACGCCGCGGGCAGCCACGCCCAAATGGAGTGCTGCGCCTTCGAAGTCGCAAAGAGCAGGGCCGCGGCGATGAAGGCGCAGAGCGGGGCTGCCGTTCGGTCTGTCACGAGCCACACCGCCGCCGCCGTCATCAGCAGCAGGCCGCAGAGCGCGGCCGCATCCATGTAGAAGGAGTTCAGGTACGCCGTGTAGCAGACGTCCGTGAAGAGTAGCAGCGGCGCCAGCGCGTACAAAGGGAATGGGCGGCAGGCGAGCAGGAACATCGCGAGTGCGGCCAGGCAGAGCGAGGCGTGCAGAGCGCCCAGCCAGCGCAGGTCGAACCCCGCGCCTTCGCGGGTCGCACCGGCAAGGCGCGTAGCGGCCCACGCCAGCGCCGTCTCGGCGGAGTGGTAAGGGCTGTTCCAGAAATTGCGCGCTGAATAGGTGTACTCCGGTTGGAAGTAGACGAAGTTGGTTTCGGGGCCGCGCGGGGCGAGCGAGAGATAGCCGTAGACCTTGCCGAAATCGCCGTTGTTGGCGATGCCGATCGCATCCGGTCCCAGCAGTTGGCTGGCCAGACACAGCGCCGCGGCAAGCAGAATGGCGGGGCGGAGCCACGAGTTTGGGCGGGCGGGCAATTCGGATGTAGGGTATCACGCTGAAGCCCCCGGGAATCGTTCCGGTGCCTGAACTGATCGTGCGTCACCAACTAAACTTGGAAGATGGCTCGGTCGCTGACACAGGATACGGTGCAGGGTCCGCCTCAGGTGCCGCCGGAGGATGGCTGGGGCGATGGCGGTTCCGGCGGAGGTGGTGGCGATGCCGAAGAGCGCGGTTCCACACGCCGCCGCCTCATCGCCGGGTTGGTGGTGCTGCTGGTCTCGACCACCATCCTGTTCGGCGCCTTCACCACCGCGCTGGTGATGCGGCGCTCCGTGGGTACGGATTGGCTGCCCGTGCCCAAGCCCCGCATCCTGCTCGCGAACACGGTGGTGCTGCTGCTCTCGAGCGCGGCGCTGCATGGCGCGCGCCGGGCGCTACACGCGCACGCGCGGACCGCCTTCAACTTCTGGTGGACGGGCGGCACGCTCCTCGGCATGCTGTTTCTGGCCGGGCAGTGCGCGGCGTGGAAGCAACTGCAGGCGGCGGGCGTTTACATGGGGAAGAACCCGAGCAACGCGTTCTTCTACACCATGACGGTGGCGCATGCGCTGCATCTGTGCGGAGGCCTGACCGCGCTGCTCTATGTGGAGATTCACGCGCTGCGCCTGCGCCTTGGTCCGGTCAAGCGCACTGCGGTCGATCTCAGCGCGATCCTGTGGCACTTCCTGGATGCCACGTGGCTCTATCTGATGCTGGTCTTCTACGTCTGGGCCTAGGGTAGATCGCCGAAATCGTAGAACTTGTGAATGATGCCGGCGGAGGTCAGCGTGATCACGCGGAGGCCGGATTTCGCGCCGTTCAGCGGCATGCCGACCGGGCCGGTGGTGACCATTTCCAACTCACCGTCGCGTCCCAGGGCGTTCTCGTGCAGGTGCCCGGCAAAGACCCCGCGCACGCCGGCTTCGTGCATCAGTTTCAGATAACGCTCCCGCACCGGGCGCGGGATGTTGAAGTACTGGTCTTCCTCTTTGGCATCTTTCAGGAAGAAGGGAATGTGCTGGAAGACGATGATGTTCTCCGCACCCGCCTGTCTGGCGCGCATGAGTTCCTCGCGGAACCAGGCTTCCATCTTCGCCGCTTCTTCCGGTACCTTCTCCGCGCCCTTTTCCAGGTTGGAGTTGAGCACGATGCCCGTGATTTTCCCGCTCTGGAAGGTGTAGTAATCGCGCCCGAAGCCCTGGCGATACGATGCCAGCGAGGCGGCAGTGGGCTCGTTGCCCACGTCGTGATTGCCGGGCGCCTGGTAGAGCTTGATCGAAGGGTCGAGCTTGGCGGCGATGCGGTGGAACTCGGCCGCCTGCGCCGGGTCGGCGGCCTTGTTGATCAGATCGCCGGTCACCACGAGGAACGCCGGACGCAGGCGGTTGGCGGTCGCGATGGCGAATTCGAAGTTGGCGGTTTCGTGGACGAAATCCTGATCCTTCGTGTACATGCCGAATTGCGGGTCCGACATCTGCAGAAAGGTCTGCGCGCCGAGCGAAGTGGCGAAGGCAAGGCAGAGCAGGGCGACCGGCCACGTGCGGTTCGTCATAGGCTCAGCGGTCCGCCGCCGGGGAGATACTTGCGCAGGGCGGCTACTTCCGCCACTTGCCGGATGCAGGCCAGGTCGTGCGCGGCCCACTGGTGCAGCACGTTGCCGGCGGTGATGGGTCCGGCGGTCGCGTGACTTCCGGTGCGGGCGGCGAAGCCGGCGGGCAGGCCGCGGAGGAATTCGAGATTGGTCTCGCGCTGTTCTTCGAAGTGATCGAAATCGTCTTCGGGATCGAATTCGCTCTCGGGCGGCGGGGCGCCGGCTCCGGCAATGGCTCCGCCGATCTCCGGGTTCTGTCCGGCCGCGAACGCATCCAGCACTTCGCGGAAACGGTGGCCCTCGGCGTAGCAGAGCTGGTGCAGCACGTCGCCGATGGAGGGCCGGCCGGGCGCGGGGCTCCAGCGCACGTCTTCGGCGGAGAGTTCGCACATGAGCCCGCGCAGTATCAGCGGCGTGGCTTCGAGCAGTTCCAGGCAGGGGAGCGTGTGTTCTTGCATTGAATTCCTATCCTACGATGTTCTCGCCGCCATCCACATGGATGGTGTTGCCGGTCATCCAGTAGGTGGCGGGGTGGCAGAGCGCGGCGATGCAGCGGGCTACATCTTCCGGCGCGGTCAAACGGTGATTGGGGTTCCGCAGCAGCGCGACCTGCATGAACTTTTCGTGCCCCGGGATGAGGCGCAGCGCGGGCGTATCGGTGACGCCGGCGAGGATCGCGTTGGCGGTGATGCCCGCAGGCGCAAGTTCCAGCGCAAGCTGCCGGATGTGCGATTCCAGAATCGCCTTGGCGGCGCTTACGGGGCCGTAATTGGGGATCACGCGGGTGCCGCCGGAACTGGTCATGGCGAAGATCCGCGCGCCCTTTTCAAAGAGCCCGGCCCAGAGGCACTCCTGCACCCAGTAGACCAGCGAGTGGCCCATGATATCCGCGGTGGATTCGATCTGTTTCTTGTTGGCCACTATCTCGGCGCCGGTCAGCGGTTTGAGCGCGCCCCACGCGAGCGAATGCAGCAGCACGCGCAACGTGCCGGCTGATTCGGTGGGCGGCCCGGCGGGCCGCTCGGTGAGCCGCTCGCGGATCTGCGTGACGCACTCCTTGCGGCGCTCCTCATCGGCGGCGTTGAAGTTGAAGAACTGGCATTCGCGTCCGGTGGCGCGGATGCGCTCCTCGAGTTCCGCCACATACGGCAGGCGGTCGCGGCGGTCCATGTGGACGCCGAAGATATTCATGCCGGCGCGGGCGAGTTCGAGCGCGGTGGCCTCGCCGAAGCCGCTCGATGCTCCGAGAATGAGGGCCCAGGGTTGTTTGCTCATGTCAGTTGACGGATTTCGATCTCCCTTTCATTTTCGCCCAGGGCGCGGAGCCGGATTTCAGTGCGCTGGGCGGGCATCAGTTCGGGGAAGCGTTCGCCCCACTCGATCAGCACCAGCGCGTCGCGGTCGAAGATCTCTTCCAGGCCGAGTGTGGCGATCTGGCGCGGCTCATCCAGGCGATAGAGATCGATGTGGTAAACGGCGGCGGGCGAACCGTATTCGTGAATCAAGGTAAAGGTGGGGCTGGAGACTTCGTCCGGTTCGGCTGCGTGCCTGCCGCGCGCGATGCCCTTGGTGAGTGTGGTCTTGCCGGCTCCGAGATTGCCGATCAACAGCACCACGCCGTGCGCAGGCAACTCGGCCGCGAGGCGTTCACCCAGTGCAATGGTCTCTTCCTCAGAGGCTGTGCGATAGGTGGGCACATTCCTCCAGAGCGCGCGGCAGGTGGCGCAGAATATCGGTGGCGATCATGCACTTTTCGCCCATTTCCCGGGCGGCGAACTCGCCCGCGAGTCCGTGCAGATAAACGGCTGCGGCGACTGCCTGTTCCGGGAGTTCGGGGAATTGCGCGAGCAACCCGGCGATCATGCCGGTCAGGATATCGCCGGTGCCGCCCGTGCCCATGGCCGGAGTTCCGGTGGGGTTGATGCACACCGAGCCATCGGGCATTGCGATCAGCGTGCGCTGTCCCTTGAGTACGAGGATGACGGTGTGGCGGGTGGCATAGTCGCGGGCGATGGCGATGCGATCCGCCTGCACTTCCGCGGCGGTCTTGCCCGTCAGGCGCGACATTTCGCCGGGGTGCGGCGTGAGGATGCGGGTGCGCGCGGGACCGCCGGAAACATTGCCGAGCAGCGCGTCGGCATCGAGCAGCAGCGGACCATCGAAGGCTTCGGCGAGGGCGCCGACCATGGGTGCGATGTGGGGCGCTCGTCCCAGGCCGGGCCCGATTGCGATCACGGTCTTGCCCACGGTCAAGGTCGAGAGATGGGCGTTGAGCGCGATCACGCCGCTTTCGGTTTCGCGCAGCGGTTCGGTCATCAACTCGGGCGCGTGGGCAGAGATTTCGGCGATCGCGGAATGGGCTGAGGCGATGGTGACGAGGCCGGCTCCGGCCCGCAGCGCGGCGAGGCCGGCCATGGCCGCGGCTCCGGTCTTGCCGCGCGACCCGGCGATGATCAGAGCGTGTCCGTACGTGCCCTTGTGGCCGGCCGGCGCGCGTGGCGCTAACAGGTCCGGCCACAGCGACGGGTGATTCAGAGAGAGCTTGACGTGTTCGTACAGAGACGCGGGGCTGCCGATGGGGGCGACCACCAGTTCGCCGGTGAGGTCGCAGTTGGGCGGCAGCGCGTGGGCGAGTTTGGGGGCGGTGAAGGTGACGGTGAAATCGGCCCGGGCGCAGGCTCCGGTGGGCAGGCCGGAATCGCTCGGCATGCCGGAGGGCAGATCGATGGCGACCACTTTGGCGAGCGGGAAGCCGTGATTGATTTCGTGAATGGCGGTGAGCGGGGCGCCGCTGGCGGGCCCGGCGAGCCCCGTGCCGAGCAGGGCATCGATCACGAGCGTGGCGCAGCGCGCCTCGGGCGGAATTTCGCTGTGCACGGTGCCGCCCGCGGCCAGAAACATCTGGTAGTTGGCGGCGGCATCGCCGTGCAGCAATTCCGGGGCGGCGCAGAGCACAACGTGGAGCGCGGCGGGGCGGAAGCGGGTGAGCAGTTGCCGGGCGACCACGAAGCCATCGCCGCCGTTGTTGCCCTTGCCGCAGAGAATCACAATGCGCTGAGCGGAGAGCGGGGTGAACCGCCCGATCAGAAATTCGGTGACGCGTTGCCCGGCGTTCTCCATCAGGACGAGGCCGGGAATGCCGCTTTCGATGGTACGGCGATCGACGTCGCGCATTTCCGCGGCGGTGAGAAGTTTCATAGGCGCTTTGCGACCACCATGGTCATATCATCCTGCAATTCGCCCTCGCCGGTCCATTGCACCACCGCCTCCATGGTGCGCGCGATCAACTCGGTGGAATCGGCCTTGGCGTATTTCACGAGCAGATCTTTGAGGCGGTCTTCGCCGAACATTTCGCCATAGACGTTTTCCGGTTCCACGATGCCGTCGGTATACGCGAGCAGGATGTCGCCCGCCTGCATTGTGACGGTACGTTCTTCGTAATGGGCGATGGGGAAGGCGCCAACCACCGTGCCGGTGGAATCGAGCATATGAATCTCGCTGCCGCGCAGCAGCATGGGGGCGAGGTGCCCGGCATTGGTGTAGGTGAGTTCGCCGTTCGCGTCATCATAGAGGGCGAAGAAAAAGGTGGCGTACTTTTCGGCGGAGGTGGTGGCGTAGAGTTGACGGTTGAGCGTGGCCACCATGCCGGCGGCGGAGAGCGAGGACATCGGGTTGCCGTTGGCCGCGCTCAACTGCGTGCGCATGGTGGATTGAATCGTCGCCATCAGCAGCGCGGCGGAGATTCCCTTTCCGGCCACGTCGCCGATGGCGAAGGCGAGGCCCCGGTCCGGCAGAGCCATAAAATCGTAGTAGTCGCCGGAGACCGTGCGGGCCGGGCTGCAGACACCCTTGAGTTCGAGCGATCGGGTGAAGGGCACGTCTTTGGGGAAGAGCTGATTCTGCACGTCGCGCGCGATGGCGAGTTCGCTCTCCATGCGCTCCTTCTCTTTGGCGACCACGATCAGACGGCCCAGATTCTCCGTCATGGTGTTGAAGGAGCTGGAGAGTTCGGCGAGCTGGTCCATGCCCTTGACGGGAATGCGGTGGGAGAAATCGCCCACCAGCACGTGCTGCGTGCCTTCGTAGAGTTCGTGCACCGCGCCGGTGATGGTGCGGGTGACCTTGATCCCGGTCCACAGGGAGATTGCTTCCACCAGGAACAGGATGCCGACCAGGGTGAAGAGCAAGGTCATGGCGAGCTCGCTCCAATCCGCCTTCTGGCCGAAGACGATGCCCAGGACGGCGGAGTAGCGCGTCTCCACCACGAAAAAGAGGCGCTGTGGCGGGGCGTTGGGGCTTTCCCAGGAGGGCACAAAAACCGGGTACGGGAAGCTGACTTTCAGATCGATGGCGTTGACCGGTGGAGGCAGGTGGGAGCGCGAGGTGCGATCCACTTTGCCGATGAAATTGACGTCGCCGATGCCGGGGATCAGGCTGTTCAGCAGTTCGGCGGTGATGGGCGCGAGGATGGTGACTTCGTTGCCGCCCGATTCGGCGTGCGCCCAGGCGAAAAGGTGCTCGCCAGGGTTTTCGGCGCTGTGATCCTTCTTAGTGATGAGGCCGTTGGAATTCTTCCAGGGCTCGGGCGGCGATTCCAGTTTGGACTCGGGCGGATAGTGGAATTCCTGATGCCCGGTGGCGACCATTTCGAACTTGGGAAAGCTGCGGCGCAGCATAGGCAGGGCGCGGTTGAGCGCGGTTTGGGGATCGCTGGCGGGGGCGCGGGTCAGGGTCTCGGCGGGGAAACCCAGAATGCGCATTCGGTTATCCAGCTCTTTGTTGACCAGGTAGACCGCCATCTGCCCGACCACCGCGTAGGAAGTGACCAGCAGCAGAGCGAGCATCAGCACGATCGGTACCACGGCCACGAAGAGATACGCGACGATGAGCCGGTTGCGGAGCCGCCAGATGAGGTTCTGCATCGCCATGCGGCCGACTTTGATCAACCCGGCGATGAGAACGGTGGCGGTGGCAAAGGTCACTACGGGGAGCAGTCCGGGAGCGATGGCGCTGAAATACAGCAGCAGCCAGATCGCAAGCAGCACGAGGACCAGCCTTTCGGTCCTGCCGAGGTGCGCCCAGGTCACTGCGTCGTCGGATTTCCTCACAATGAACAGACTAGCAGCACGGGGAGGGCGCGGGGCGGGCACGGGGAGGGCGCGGGGTGGGAAACGCCGCTCCCTCCGGCCGTACGATTTTGATGGTGAGAACCAAAGAGAGACCCGGCTGGCATGGAATTTAAGGTTAGAATTGCTCCTATGATGCGACGAACGGTTTTGGGTATGGCGGTATTGGGTCTGGTGTTCGCGGCCTCGGTTCTGGCGGCGGATATCTCCGGGAATTGGACGGGCAACCTCTCGTTGGGCGACAACCAGTTCTCCCTGACCTACACGTTCAAGGTGGACGGAGAAAAGCTAACCGGTTCGATCCTGACGCCGCAGGGCGAAGCTCTGCCGCTGCTCGATGGAAAAGTGGACGGCACTAAGGTCAGCTTCGCGGTGAAGACCGATATCGGCAACGGGCC
The DNA here is from genome assembly GCA_903876865.1 of uncultured Acidobacteriia bacterium. GTDB lineage: Bacteria > Acidobacteriota > Terriglobia > Bryobacterales > Bryobacteraceae > Solibacter. The sequence goes on along the minus strand of CAIRBY010000593.1, from coordinate 13,642 downwards.
GATCACCTTCGCCAGCACCGGCACCATCAAGGGCGCGGACGAGATTGTGCTCTCCACCAAGATGCCGGATGGCTCCGAATTCGGCGGTGGACCAGTGATCATTCGCCGTATGAAGTAGGTGCGTGCGATAAGCTGGAAGCAAGATGAGACTGCTGGTAGTGGAAGACGAGAAGCGGATCGCGGATTTTCTGTGCCGGGGATTGGAAGGCGCGGGGTACGCGGTGGACGCGGCGCTTACGGGCGCGGCTGCGCTGGAGTGCGTTCACGCTACCGATTACGATCTGGTGATTCTGGACCGCATGCTGCCGGATATGGACGGCCTGCAGGTGCTCGAGAAGGTGCGCAACCGCAAGGTCGGCCCGCCGGTTCTGATCCTCAGCGCCCGCGGCGCGCTCGACGATCGCGTCAAGGGCCTGGAGCAGGGCGCGGACGATTACCTGGTCAAGCCCTTCGCCTTCGTCGAACTGCTGGCCCGCGTGCGGGCTCTGCTGCGGCGCGGGCAGCCCACGCCGGAGCGGCTGCAGGTGGCGGACCTGACGCTGGATTGCATTCGCCGTAAGGTGATCCGCGCCACGGAGACGATCGAACTGGCTCCCAAGGAGTTCGGCATCCTGGAATACATGATGCGCAACAAAGGCCGTCCTCTGAGCCGCACGATGATCGTGGAGCACGTATGGGATATGGATTACGACGGGCTCACCAACATTGTGGATGTCTACATCCGGCACCTGCGCAGCAAGATCGACGACCGCTTCCAGCAGAAACTGATCCAGACCGTGCGCGGCATCGGATACATGATCGAGGCTCCGGAAAAGCCGGCGGAATTCTCCGCGCCGCCGCAGGTGTGATGTGAGCCGCAAACGCGATTTCCGCCGCATCTCGCGCGGTCTTCGCTTCCGACTGACCATCAGCTATGCCCTCCTGTTCACGCTGCTGTTGACGGGCGTGGCGCTGACGTTCCGCGTGCGCCTGGCGATCGCGCTGGATAACCAGATTCAGGAAGAACTGAAAGACGATTGGGCGGCGATGAAGGGCTACATGCGCATCGAGCCGGTCTCGGAGTTCGGCAACAGGATCTGCTCCGCCTGGTATTACGACGAACAGGATCCGGACGAGACCACAATTGTACTGGATACGCGCAAGATCTATCTGGTGACGGACCAGAACGGCAACCCGATCCCGGATTCGGTGACCCACGAACCCGCGATTTCGACGGCGTACCAGGACATCGGCATCGATAAGCCGGAGGATATTCGCAAGCGTGTGCGGGACGCGATGGCGTCCAGCAAGCCGAAGATCTACTGGGACGAGCGGCGTACCTCGAAGGGCGAGCCTGTCAAAGTGCGCGGAGGCGTCGTTTACTCCGAGCCGCATCAGGGGCAGCGTGCGCCCTATTATGTCGCGATCGGGACCTCGTATTCGGATAACGAGCGGACCCTGCGCGACTACACGTGGATCTTCGTCGGCGTCATCCCGGGTGCGCTGCTGTTGGGGTCGCTGCTGGGCTATTTCATGGCGGGGCGGGCGTTGACGCCGGTGCGCGCCGTGGCGCAGGCGGCGCAGGCGATCTCTGGCACCAACCTGAGCATGCGCATTCCCTCGCGCGATGCGGGCGACGAACTCGACTACCTCATCCTCACGTTCAACCGCATGATCGAGCGGCTGCAGGAGAGCTTCGAACAGATGCGGCAGTTTTCCGCGGACGTGTCGCACGAACTGCGCACGCCGATCACCGCGATTCGAGGGCAATTGGAGGTGGCGCTGTTCACGGCCGAGACCACGGACCAATACCGCGAGGCGATGTTCAACGCGCTTACCGATATCGACCGGCTGAGCCAGATTGTGCGCGCGCTGCTGCTGCTCTCCCAGGCGGAGAGCGGGCAACTCGTGCTGCAGAAGGCGCGGCTGAATCTCTGCGAAGTGGTGGACGATCTGGTGGAGCAGTTCCAGATTCCGGCGGAGGCGGCGGGCGTGAGTCTGACGGCGGAACTGCCGGCGGAGTGCGTTGCGGAAGTGGACCGGGTCCAGATCGAACGCATGATCACCAACCTGCTTTCCAATGCGCTCAAGTTCACGCCGGAGGGCGGGGAAGTCAAGGTGTCGCTGCGCATGGAGGAGGACGAGATCCAACTGGCGGTGAAAGACACCGGCAGGGGAATCCCCACCGAGTATCTGCCGCACATCTTCGACCGCTTCTACCGCGTACCGGGAAAGGGCACGGCGCCGGGGCCGGAACAGGGGTTGGGGCTAGGGCTGAGTTTCGTACTGTGGATTGCGAAGGCGCACGAGGGGCGGGTGGAAGTGGCGAGTACGCTGGGCAAGGGAACGTGTTTCACGATCCATCTGCCGCACCATCCGGCAGGGGACGGGGCGGAAGTGTAAGCAGGGCGGCGAGGGACCCGGTTGGGTTCGCCGCCCTGCATTCCGTGCAAAGTTACGCCGCCTTGGGCATGGCAACCGGCTTCGATTCCATGCCGGCCTTGGCCAGTGCGAAGTAGACCACGAAGCCGACGATGAAGCTATAGACTACGGCAGGCTGGCAGTAAGACTTCATTTCCGGGGAAAGCGTGATCGGCAGGACATCGAGCGGCAGAATGCCGACGATGAAGCCGATCGCCCACGCGATATAGCCGGCCAGGTTCACGCCCTCACGCGGACCGCTCCACTTTCTGCCGGCCAGCAGGTAATCGGCGACCATGGCTCCGATGATGGGGCCGAAGGAGGCGCCGACGATGGTGAAGAAGCCAATCAGGTTGGCGGCGACACCGGTGATGGCGAGCACTACGCCCACGGCGGCGGCCGCCATGGTGCTGGAGACGCGCGGCACGCCGGGAATCATGGTGGAGAAGCTGTTGCCGGCGATGAACGCGCAGAAACACGCGGCCGGAATCGAAGCCAGGGCGAAGAGGAAGAGCATGGCGGAGGCAATCGGGCCGCCGATGGCCTGCACGACTACGCCGAAATCCCAGCTCTGCGAGAGGCCGCTGCCATGGGCTCCGGCCACCGCCAGCAGGGGCAATCCGCCGGCGACCATGACGGCGAGAGTGATGCCGACCAGGCCGCCCATGCGCACGTCGCCTTCATGACGCGCGTTCATGCCGAAATCCGCGCCCGCCGCTCCCGCGGTGGCGAAGAAGCCGATCACGATGGCGATCATCGTGGTGAAGGCGCCGAAGGAGTCCTGCTGGGCCGCCGCCACCTGATAGTTGCCAATCCCGCCCGAGGTCTGGAAGAACACTACCAGCAGCATCAACAGCGGAATCGCATTGAGGAACAGGGCGATTTTGGAAACGTACTGAATGCCTTTCGCTCCGGCCCACGCCATGGTGCCGCCCCAGATCACGCAGGCGATTCCGAAGGAGAGGGTGCCGGGTTTGGAATCCATCCCGAGGCCGCGCAGAATGTAATCGGCGCTGAAGAACGTACCTACCGCGAACCAGCCGATCTGTAGCAGGCCCATCAGCAGGCCGGGCATGATGTAGCCCCCGGCGGTGCCGAAGGTCGAACTGCCCACAACGTAGAGGGGGAAGCCCGTCTTCATGCCGAGCATTGCCGGAACCCGGTAATACAAGGCGTAGGAGAGCAGCCCGGCGACCAGCAGCGCGGCCAGGCACAGCGGCAGGCCGGCGTGTTGCAGGGTGCCGCCCGACATCTGCTGGTAGAAGGCAATCCAGAGGAAAATTCCTGCGTACGTGGGAGCGGTATTGGTATACCACGGGGCCCGATTTGCGGCGGGGTTGGGCACTGCTTTGGCTAGGTAGTCTGGCAACATGGCTGATCCTTAGTGTGGTTCCGAGTAGGTCTCCGAAGCGGTCAGTATACTACACGGCAAGTCACAACTCCGGGCTGAATGAACTGGTACAATCCGAATCATGTCCCTTGGGGCATGATGCCAGCTTCGTAGAATCTTCAACTGTGCTCCGCCGCGTATTCAAAGCATTTCATTATCGCGATTTCCGCCTGATGTGGATCGGCGCGTGTACCAGCAGCATCGGCACGTGGATGCAGATGCTGGCGCAGAGCTGGCTGGTGCTGAAACTCTCCGATTCGGCGTTCCTGCTGGGGCTGGACGCATTTCTGGGCGGGATCCCGATCTTCATGTTCTCCCTGGTGGGCGGCGTGGTGGCGGACCGCATGGAGCGCCGCAAGGTGCTCCTGATCTCGCAGTTCGTGCAGATGAGCACGGCGGTTGCGCTGACGCTGTTGATCACTTTCCACCTGGTGCAGGTGTGGCAGATTCTCTGCCTCTCCTTTATCACCGGGCTCGCGCAGGCGTTCGGCGGTCCGGCGTACCAGGCCTTGATTCCTACCTTGGTGGACAAGGAAGACATGCCAAACGCGATCGCGCTGCAATCGATTCAGTTCAACCTGGCGCGCATCATCGGTCCCGTGGTGGGCGGTTTGGCGCTGACGCAATTGGGCGAGAAGTGGTGCTTCGGGTTGAACTCCGTCTCGTTCCTCGCGCCCATCATCTCCCTGCTCATGATCAAGACCCGGTTTATGCCGAAGAAGACCACGGAATCGATCCTGGTGGGCGTGAAGCAGGGGCTGAGCTTCATCCGCCAGCAGAGTTCGATGGAAGCGCTCATGGTGCTGGCGTTCTGCATGACGGCGCTGGGCGTGCCCATGATGACGTTCCTGCCCTACTTCGCGAAGAATATTTTCAAGCAGGGTCCCACCACCTTCACGTTTTTCCTGTGCGCTTCCGGCGCGGGTTCGATTGCCGGCGCGCTGACGGTGGCGTGGCTGGGCAACCTGAAGAATAAGGGCCGGATCGCGCTGGTCATGCTGATCTGCCTGGGAGCGGGAATCAGCGGCTTCGGGCTTTCGAAATCGATCTGGTTCAGTTGCCTGATGCTCTTCATCACCGGCGCATCGATGATTTCCGTGTTCACACTGGTCAATTCCCTGGTGCAGCTGATCACGAGCAACGATATGCGCGGGCGCGTGATGAGCGTCTACAATTTTGCCTTCCGGGGCGGAATGCCGATGGGAAACCTGTTGACGGGCTGGCTCGTCCCAATCTTTACGGCCCCGCTGGTGCTGGCCGTCAACGGAGTCATGCTGGTGGCGGTGGCGCTCTATTTCCTGGGCGTGCAGCGGCGGGTGGCAAGGCTCTGATCTAATGGAAAAAGAGGCACGAATGTTGGGAATTCTGATGGCGGCGGTGGTATCCGCACTCATGGCCGCAGCGCCGGCAATGGCTGCGGGCTCGCCGCTCGAAGCCGCGCGCGATAAGCAGGATCGCGCGGCGCTCACGGAGATGGCGGCACAGCAGACCGCGGCGGCGGCGAAGGCGCCGAACGACGCGGAAGCGCAGTACCGCGCGGCGCTCGCAAACTGCTATCTGGCCGAGGTCACGATCGAACTGAAGGATCGCAAGACCGGGGCGCAGGTGGCCGAGCAGGGCATCCGCTTCGGGGAAAAGGCAGTTTCGCTGAAGCCGGAGAATGCCGAATATCAGCGCGTGCTGGGAACGCTCTACGGGCAGGCCGTGACCAACATCATGAACGGGCTGACCTATGGCCCGAAGGCGAAGGACGCCATCAATAAGGCCGTCGAGAAGGCGCCCAAGGTCTCGATGATGTATGTGGCGCGGGGCGTGGGCAATTACTACGTGCCGGCGCAACTGGGCGGCGGCAGCAAGGTCGCGATCCCGGATTTCGAGAAGGCGATCCAACTGGATGCCAAAAACGCGGAGGCCTACCTCTGGCTGGGCTTGAGCCTGCGCAAAGAGAATCGTGACGCCGAAGCGCGGGTCGCGTTTGCGAAGGCGCTGGAGTTGAATCCCAACCGGGCCTGGGCGAAGCAGCAGTTGGAGAAGACTCCGGCCAAATGAGACGATTCGCGAGCGCCGCAGCCCTGACGCGCGGCGCGGCATGCGTGGCGCTCGCGTTGCTCAGCTATTTTCAGTTTCCCGGGCACACCTGGCTGCAACAGGATAGCCAGATCTACGCGCCCATTCTGGAACATCTGCGCGACCCCTCTGTGCTGCGCAACGATCTGCTGGTGCAGCAACCGCACGTGGCCTTTACCGTCTATGACGAAGTCACGCTCGGGCTGCGCGCGGTCACCGGCGCGAGTTTCCACACCGTGCTCGCCGGGCAGCAGATCGCGGCCCGCACGCTCGGGATCTGGGGATTGCTTCTGATGGCGGAGACCGCTGGTCTGGCATTCTGGCCGGCGCTGCTGGTGGCGGCCATCTGTTCGCTGGGCGCGGCGATTCCCGGTCCGGCGGTGCTGACGGTGGAGTACGAGCCATCGCCACGGGCCTTTGCGCTGCCGCTATTGATCTGCGCGGCCGGTTTGGCGGTGCGGGGCAGGCATTGGGCGGCGGGCGTGGCAGGGGGCGTGGCGGTGCTCTACCATGCGCCCACGGCGCTGCCGTTCTGTTCCGTCTACGCGGCGATGATGGTGTGGCCGAAGCCGGGGCGCGAGGCGCGGTGGAGGGCGCTCGGGCCACTCGCGGCGGCAAGCGCCTTGCTGCTGGTCTGCGCGCGCTGGCAGAGCGGGGCGGGGGAGCCTCAACAGTTTTTCGCGCATCTGGATGCGGCGCAGGTGGCGTTGCAGCGCTTGCGTACGGCATACGTCTGGGTATCGGCGTGGCCGGCGGAGAACCTGTGGCACCACGCGCTGCTGCTGGTGATTTTCGTGGCGGCGATGGCGCGAATCCGGGAAGCCCTGGGCACGGAACTGCGGCTGATGCTGGCCGGGATGGCGGCGGTGGGTGTACTGAGCGTCCCGCTTTCATGGCTGCTGCTGGAGCAGGCGAAGTGGGGGCTGATTCCGCAATTGCAGCCGATGCGGGCGCTGCTATTTGTGACGCTGGGCGTGCAATTCCTCACGGCCGCGGCGGGCGCGCGGGCGCTGGTGGAACGGCGCATGGCCGAGGCCTTCGCCTGGTTCGTGCTCGCGTACATGCTCCCGATGCAGCCGCTTGCAACCGGGCCCTTCGACGGGATCCGCCTCGCCGTGGCGCTGGTGCTGGCGGGCGCGACGGTGATGCTGCGGGCGCGCGTGGCGCCGGCGGCGGCGCTGGTGGCCTTCTTCGCGATTCCGCTGGTGGGCGGCGTGGTGAACTATCCCGATCTACACACGGCGGATTTGGCGGAACTCTCCGCGTGGGCTCGGGAAAATACGCCCAAAGATGCGGTATTCCTCTTCCCGGACGTGAATAAGGGGCTCGCGCCCGGCATCTTCCGCAGCGAAGCTCTGCGGGCCGTGTACGTCGATTGGAAGGGCGGGGGACAGGTGAATTACCTGAAAGACCTGGGCGAGCAGTGGTGGTTCCGCTGGCAGCAGACACGCCGCTTCCAGGCGGGCGATCTGCCGCGCTACGGCGCAATCGGGATTACTTACGTAGTGCTGCGCGAACCGCTGGCGCGCGCGGCCGCGCATCAGAATCAGACCTACGCGGTTTACGCCGTGCGGTAGCGGCGAAGGACGCGTTGCGCCAGGGCTCACACCTGGGCTTACACCGGGACGCCGGCGCGCCACAGCAGGTAGCCGATGGCCTGCTTTACGTCGTTCCACGCTTCGTGAAGAATGGTGGGGTGCTGGTCTTTGCGCGGCGAGCCATAGGCTTCAAGGCCGCGGAATTCGAGCATCTGCTTGACGCGAAAGATGTGATAACCATCGCTCACCACGATCACGGAGTGCAGGCCCATGCGGCGCATGATCTCGCCCGCCATCGCGGTGGATTGTACGGTGCTCTCGCCTTCGTTCTCCACGATCACGGCTTCGCTGGGCACGCCTTTACTGGTGAGGTAGGTGCGCCCCACACCGCCCTCGGTGAAGATCTTGTCGCCGCCGGCGCCACCGGTGGTGAGGATCAGCGGAGCGAGTTTGCGGTTGTAGAGTTCCAGCGCATGGTCGAGCCGGGCGCGCAGCACCGGGGAGGGGCGCCCGCGGTATTCGGCGGCGCCAAGCACGAGGATCACGTCGGCCGCACGCGCTTCGTCGCGGGTGCTCTGCCGCGCGATGCGCACGGAGAGTACGGCGATGATCGCGAGGAGGCAGCAGATCGATAACGCGATCCCGGCTCTGACCGTCTGTTTCATGTGCGGTATTCTGGGCGTGCAGTAGTCTAACAGCGCAGAATCAATATTGTAAACAGAATGTGGAAGCCCGAAACGATCACGAGTGCGGCAAACCCGCTGCTGAAAGATGTAAAACGCGCGATTGCGCGTGGATCTTTGACGGAAAGCGGCTGGTGCGTGGCAGAGACCTTCCACCTGCTGGAAGAGGCTCTGCATAGCCCCTGCGCGGTCAAGACGGTGCTGGTTTCGGAGACGAAATTCGGCGGCGTGGAAGCTCGCCTGCGCGGCTCGCCGGACGTGAAATTGATGGTGTTGCCGGACGCGCTCTTCGCGACCGTGGCGGCGACGGAGACCAGCCAGGGCGTGATCGCGCTGGTGCAGCCGGCGGCGTGGAACCTGGACGATCTGCTGCGCGGCGCGCCGCTGGTCGTGGTCTTGGACGGCGTGCAGGACCCGGGCAATGCCGGCACCATCATCCGCACGGCGGAGGCCTTCGGCATCACGGGCGTGGTGTTCCTGAAGGGTACCGTGAGCCCGTACAACCCCAAGACGCTGCGCGCTTCGGCGGGGTCTCTGTTCCGCGTGCGCTACGTGCACGGCGTTGGCGGCGAATTCATGGGCAAGACGCTGGCGGAGCGCGGAGTCACGCTGTATGCCGGCGTTCCGGCGGGCAGCGGCAAGGCCGTGCGTCCGCTGGCGACCGTGGATCTGACGGGCGCGAGCGGGCTGATCGTGGGCAACGAAGCGCGCGGCGTGGGCGCGGAATTGCGCGCGGCGGCGCAGGATGTCGCGATTCCCACCGTGGGCGTGGAATCGCTGAACGCGGCCATGGCGGCGGGAATTCTGATGTACGAAGCGCGGCGGCAAAGGGCGCTCGGGGCGTGAGCCTGTTCGACGCCGAACTGCTCGATGCGCCCCAGGGCGGCAAGCGTCCGCTGGCGGACCGGATGCGCCCGGCGAGGCTTGAGGATTACATCGGGCAGGACCACATTCTGGGAGCCGGGAAGCCGCTGCGGCGGCAGATCGAGCGCGACGAACTGACCTCGATCATCCTCTGGGGACCGCCGGGCGTGGGCAAGACCACGCTTGCGAGCCTGATCGCGCACGTGACCAAGTGCGAGTTCATCCCCTTCAGCGCGGTGCTGAGCGGCATCAAGGAAATCAAAGCTGTGATGGCGGATGCGGAGCGGTTGCGGCGCGCGGGGCGGCGCACCATCCTGTTCGTGGATGAGATCCACCGCTTCAACAAAGCGCAGCAGGATGCGTTCCTGCCCTATGTGGAACGAGGCGACATCATCCTGATCGGTGCCACCACGGAGAATCCGTCGTTCGAAATCATCGCGGCGCTGCTCTCGCGCTCGCGGGTCTACGCGCTGCGCGCGCTGACGGTGCCGGAGACTGTCACGCTGCTCAAGCGGGCGCTCCCCGTGTTGCAGTTGGAGGCGGGCGACGAACTGCTGGAGCAGATCGGGATCTACAGCAACGGCGACGGGCGGCAGGCGTACAACACGCTGGAAGCGGCGGCAGCGGCGGCAACCGGCGGCGTGCTGACCGAAGAGGCGCTGCAGGACGCGATGCAGCGCAAGGTGCTGCTCTACGATAAGGGCGGGGAAGAGCATTACAACCTGATGTCCGCGCTGCACAAATCGGTGCGATCGAGCGATCCCGATGCGGCCCTGTACTGGCTCACGCGCATGATGGAGGCGGGCGAGGATCGCATGTACATTGCGCGGCGGCTGGTGCGCATGTCGATCGAAGATATCAGCCTGGCCGATCCGCGCGCGCTCGAACAGTGCGTCGCGGCGATGCAGGCCGTGCATTTTCTGGGCATCCCCGAAGGCGATCTGGCGCTCGGGCAGGCGGCGATCTATCTGTGCGTCGCGCAGAAATCGGATGCGGCGTACAAGGCGATGGGCGCGGTGCGGGACGATGTGGAGAAGACGATCGCCGAACCCGTGCCGCTGCACTTACGCAACGCATCGACGAAGTACATGAAGGAGTGGGGCTACGGCGCTGGCTATCAGCACGCCCACAATTTCGAGGGCGCGATTTCGGATATGGAGTGCCTGCCGCCTTCGCTCGCGGGGAAGCAGTATTATTTCCCGACCGAGCGCGGGGTGGAGAAGCGGATCAGGGAGCGGTTGGACGAAATCAGGAAAATGCGGGAAGGGAAGCAGCATCAGGAATGAACTGCGCCTGCGGCCCATCACTTCCATTGGCTGGATTGTGCTACACTGTAGCTCATGAGGAAAACCTCGGTCCGGGAACTTCACATTCATACCTCGGAGTTGGTGCGCGAGGCCGCTGAAGGTGGCGTGATTCAGATCGAGCGCCGCGGCGAACCGGTTGCGGAACTCCGGCCGATTTCCGCACCCTCGCATATGCCGGCAGCCAGGAAGGCGCGGATCTTCGACTCCATGCGCGAAATCTGGGACCGCATGCCGCAATTCAGCGACAGCACGAAGATTGTCGAAGAGGATCGAGATCGATAGGCCCCGTGTATCTCGATACTTCGTATATCGCCAAATTTTACTTCAACGAACCGGAATCGTCCCGGGTTCGCGAAGTTGTGCGATCCGCCGACATGATTCAGTCCTCGGTTTGGGCTTTGGCCGAATTCCACGGCGTCATCCATCGGCGGATGCGGGAAGGCGCTTTATCGGATGCTCACGCCCGCCAACTCTCCGCGCGATTCTACGAGCATGTAGACGCAGGTTTGTGGAAGCTCATCCCGGTACATGAGGCATTACTGCGGAGAACCAGTGCGCTGATTGTGTCCGCGCCGCCCGGCCTTTTCATCCGCACCGCTGACGCGGTGCACCTGCTGACCGCACAAGAGGCCGGAGAATCCGAAGTCTGGACAAACGACCGCCACATGCTTGCATCCGCTGACTACTTCGGAGTGACGGGGCGGTCTGTCTAGCCGGGCGAGTTACTTCTTCACAACCTTCAGATTGACGACGACTTTCTTGCGCGAATCGAAGGAACTGACGATCTTGGTGGGGCTCGCCCCGCCCTTGAACTCGGCCTTCAACTCGTAGTCGATATCCGGGCTCAATTCGTAGAAGTGGTAGACGCCGTCTTCCTGCGTGATGAAGCTGCGCACCTGCAGCGTCTTCATGTTCTTCATCTGCACTACGGCTCCCACGGCGAGGGAGTCGTCTGCATTCGTGACCACGCCCTGCACACTGCGCATGGCGGCTTCTTTCTGCTTGTCCTGGGCGAAGCCGGCGGGACCGCATGCCAGCAGGAGGAGGATTACGGTGCTTAAGAACCTGGTTCGCGTCATGTAACTCTCCTGATTTTTGGATGCATGGGATACGGTTCCGGTTGCCGGTCGCGCGGGGAGGCTACTTCCAGTCCTCGTCGGACTCCTCCTCCTCGTCTTCCACAAATCCGTCTTCGTCTTCTTCGTCTTCATCGAGGTCTTCAGCCGATTCCAGTTCCAGTGGACCGGTGCTGAGAACCTTTAGCGAAGCGCCACACTCATCGCAACTGAGCGTGTCGCCTTCGTCAACTTCTTCTTCCTCCACGTCGATATTGCCATCGCATACCGGACATGTGACCATCTCAAAATTCCTCCCGAATATCTACTGTTATACCGAAGCCGGAGCGTTTTGCAAACCGCCGGCGGACCCGTGACCTATTTCCCGGGCTGTTTGGCCAGCCGGCGGCGCGTGGTGGCCGGAACAATGCCCTTTAAACGAAGGTACATGAAAAGCTGGGAACGGTGTGTCAATTCGTGCTCCTTGATGAATTGGAGCATCTCCAGCCGGGTGACTTTCTGACCGTCGAAACGCGTCACCATGCCGGCGAAAAACTCGGCCGGCCGGGCCCCGAAGTGCTTCTGCAGATTGTCCATGGAATCGCGCAGCGCCTGGGAGAGATCGGCGTTCGTGAAGGGCGTGGGCAACGGGCGCATGTACGATTTCATGCGGTCGCGAAAGCCGGGACCGGTGAAATCGTCCTCGCCGGCCAGCAGCATGCCGGTCAATCCGTCGGTGGCGTCCAGAACGTGGCGCGCGATCTGCCCGAAGGCATCGACTTCCGGGGTCGGCCGGTAGTCCAGTTCCCCTGCGGGAAAGTCGTCCACGGCGTTGGCGGTATCGGCACGGATGGTCCGCCAGGAATCCAGAACTTGCTCGACTCGGATCATGTCCACATTGTAACCGTGATGCCTCCCGGCGCGAGGGCCCCGGGCACACTATAATGAAAGAAACCATGCACCAAAAACTGAACGAGAGGGTTGTGGACTTAAATCCACAGGAAACCAATGAGTGGATTGAATCCCTGGACCAGGTGATTGACGAGGCCGGTCCGGATCGAGCCACTTTCTTACTGGAGCACCTGGCTGAGCGCGCGCGCGCCAACGGCGTGGACTTACCGGTCCAGCTCAACACACCATACATCAACACCATCCGCACGGAGGACGAAGTACCGTACCCTGGGGACCGCGCGATGGAGCGTCGCATCAAGAGCCTGATTCGCTGGAACGCGATGGCCATGGTGGTGCGGCAGAACAAGTACGACGCGGGTATCGGCGGGCACATCTCGACCTACGCCTCGCTCGCGACGCTGCTCGAGGTGGGTTTCAATCACTTCTTCCGCGCCAGTTACGGGGAGCAGCGGGGCGACCTGATTTATTTCCAGGGCCATGCCTCTCCCGGCGTCTATGGCCGGGCCTTCCTCGAAGGGCGGCTCAGCGAAGAACATTTGAAGAATTTCCGCCACGAGTTGCGTGACACGCCCGGATTGTCGAGCTATCCGCACCCCTGGCTGATGCCGGATTTCTGGAGTTTCCCCACGGTATCGATGGGTCTGGGTCCCATCAATGCCATCTATCAGGCGCGCTTCATGCGCTATCTGGAAAATCGCGGCATCATTCCCGCCACGCCGCGCCACGTCTGGGCGTTCCTCGGCGATGGCGAAATGGACGAACCGGAATCGATGGGTTCGCTGACCCTGGCGGCGCGGGAGAAACTGGACAACCTGACATTCGTGATCAACTGCAACTTGCAGCGGCTGGATGGTCCGGTGCGCGGCAACGGCAAGGTGATTCAGGAACTGGAAGCGGCTTTCCGCGGCGCGGGTTGGAATGTGTTGAAAGTGATTTGGGGCTCGGATTGGGATGCGCTGTTGGAGCGCGACCACACCGGCCTGCTGCAGCGGCGCATGGGCGAAGTGGTGGATGGTGAGTTCCAGACCTACGTGACGAAGGATGGCGCGTATGTGCGCCAGCACTTCTTCGGCAAGTACCCGGAACTGCTGGACCTTGTCTCGCACCTGAGCGACGAGGAAGTCTTCAAGCTGAAACGCGGCGGTCACGATCCCAAGAAGGTCTTCAACGCCTACAAACAGGCCATGGAAACGAAGGGCCAGCCCACGCTGATTCTGGCCCACACGGTGAAGGGCTACGGCCTCGGTGAAGCCGGCGAAGGGCGCAACATTTCGCATCAGCAGAAGAAGCTGAACGAGCAGGAAATCGCGCGCTTCCGCTCCCGCTTCGAGATTCCGATTCCGGACGAAGCCGCGGCCAATGCCAGCTTCTACCGTCCGCCGTCGGATAGTCCCGAGATCAGTTACCTGCATGAGCGGCGGCGCGT
>CAIRBY010000592.1 GCA_903876865.1 uncultured Acidobacteriia bacterium | reverse complement strand
CGGTGGCAGTGGCTGCGCCATCGCGCCACCGGTAAGCCGCTGAGCCGGACCGCGCTCGCGGGCGTGGTGATGGTGGCCACGACCACGCTGATCTGTACATTCCTGCGCTCCGGCGTGATCGGGAACAACGACCTGGGCTGGCGCGGTTTTCTGCCGGCGCAGTTCGTGCTCTTCCTGTGGAGCGTGGACCTGTTCGCGGGGCGGGACCGGATCGCGATTCTGACACCGGTGCGGCGCCAGTTGCTGGTATTGTGCTGCGTACTGGGAGCGGCGGGCAGCGTGTACGATCTGGGGATCACGCGCTTCTACCCGGTGCTGGCCGATCGCGGGGTGGTGCCGCCGTTGGACTGGATGTCTCCCGATCGCGAGTTCGGGCGGCGCACGCTGGCGGCGCGGGCCGCGTATGAGTGGATTCAGCAGAGCACTCCACGCAGCGGCGCCGTGCAGGCCAATCCGACGGTCTTCACGCAGGACACGACGGGTTTTCTGTACGGGGACCGTCCCACTATTGCGGGCGATTTGGGGTGCCTCACCACGTTTGGCGGCGATGCGGCGCAGTGCCCGCCGCTGCTCGCGAAGGTGCAGGCGGCCTTCCCGGTGAAGGCGGGCGCGGAAGCGGCATCGCTGGGCGAGGTCTGCGCGGCGCTGCCCATCGATACGCTGGTGGCGAAGGATACGGATGCGGTGTGGCGCGACCGCCGCTCCTGGGTATGGAGTGAGCGGCCGGACTACGCTAACGCGTATCTGCGAATGTTCCGCTGCAACACGCGGGTCAATCTGGTCAATCGCGCAAGCGCACGCTGACCAACTGGCGGTAACTCGAGGCGCGTTGAATCTCGACTTTGGCGCCATCTTCCACCACACGCGCGAGCACCCATCCGGGGCGCAGCGTGGTCTGGTAAAGGGTGAACTCGCGGCCAGGCTTGGCGAAGGCGGCGTAATCTTCCACGATCATGTGGCCGAACTCGGGCAGCGCGCGAATGCCGCCATCGATGGTGTCGAAGCCGATATACTTGCGGGCGGCGGCCTCATCGGCGAGGAAGACGAGGCGCGGCTTCAGGCGCGGCGGCGCGTAGTGCCACATCTGCAGGAAGAGGTGCCCATCGGGAATGACCACGAGTCCCTTCTCCAACGCGGCCTGGAGGATGGGTTCGGCTTCGTAGGGATTGCCCCTGGCGCCGGAATCGAGCAGGCGCACCGCGGTTCCCCAGACCACGACTGCGAGCAGCGCGGTGGCCACCGTGCCGGTGCGGCCGGTGAGGCGCGCGGCCAGCAGGGGCACGAGCAGGCAGAAGCCGATCAGGCCGGGCAGCGCATAGCGTTCCGTGAACATGTGCGTGACCAGCAGCGCGCCGATTACGGTGGCGAGGGGAATGGCGATGAAGAGCGCTCCCGCGACCCACTCATGCTCGGGCACGGACACGTCATCCTGTGTCGGGGCAGGCTGCGCGGAATTGGCGCGCCAGGCCAACAAGGCGAGGACGCCGAGGAGCAGCGCGAGATATGGCCCGAGCGGAGTCAAGCCGCTCTCCCAGAACTCGATGCCCTGGCGCAGGTAGGCGGGAGTCCAGGTGTTGGAGAAGCCTTTCACCACGCTGGTGATGGTGG
>CAIRBY010000591.1 GCA_903876865.1 uncultured Acidobacteriia bacterium | reverse complement strand
GCGCGCGCATCGGTGAAGGCGTGGAGCAGGTCTTCGACTTTCTGGCGGGGGCGATGCCGAAGCCCACGCCGACCTTACTGCCGGTGCTGCAGGACGTGCCGGGCTGCCGCAAGTGGGCGGGGGCGGTGGGGAGCAAGGGCGGATACCTGGCGCCGGTGGCGCCGAAGTGGACGCGGCGGCTGGATCGCGTATTCCTGCATCCGGTGGCGGGGCCGATGATTTTTCTGCTGGTGGTGGTGGGCGTGATCCGCACGATTTTCATGGCGGCGCAACCGATCTCCGACCTGGCGCAGAAGGCGATCGAGATCAGCGGGAAGTGGATTGCGGCAACGCTGCCGGCCACGCTGTTCACGAGCCTGATTGTGGATGGAATGTGGAAGGGCGTGGGCAGCGTACTGGTGTTCCTGCCGCAGGTGCTGCTGCTGTTTCTGTTCATCGGGATTCTGGAAGATTCGGGCTACCTGGCGCGGGCGGCGCTGATTGCGGACCGGACGATGGCGCGGGTGGGGTTGCAGGGGAAGAGTTTCATCCCGCTGCTTTCGGCGTACGGTTGCGCGGTGCCGGCGATTCTGGCGACGCGCACGATTGAGAACAAGCGCGACCGCATCGCGACAATTCTGATCGCGCCGTTCATGACCTGCTCGGCGCGGCTGCCGGTGTATGCGCTGGTGATCGCGGCGTTCATTCCGAATACGCCGCTATTGGGATCGCTGATCAACGAGCAGGTGGCGGTGCTGCTGGGGTTGTATGTGCTGGGTTTCCTGGCGGCGGTGGCGACGGCGAAGGTGCTGAAATCGAGCGTGCTGAAGAGCGGGCAGGCGGCGTTTTTGCTGGAGATGCCGAGTTACCGGTGGCCCTCCTGGCGCTCGCTCGGGCTGCGGTTGCTGGACCGCGCCAAGGTGTTTCTGCACCGGGCGGGGACGGTGATTCTGCTGGTGACGGTGGTGCTGTGGATTGCGGCGCACGTGCCGTACTCGGGCGGCAAGGAGCCGATCGAGAAGACGCTGGCGGGGACGATCGGGCGGGCGATTGAGCCGGCGATCAAGCCGCTGGGGTTCAACTGGAAGATCGGGATCGGGCTGGTGACGTCGCTCGCGGCGCGGGAGACGCTGGTGAGCACGCTGGGGACGATCTACGGGATGGATCCGGAATCGCAGGGGGGGAGAATCTGCAAAAGGCGCTGCGGCACGATCTCTCGCGGGGCGGGGCGATTGCGCTGTTGATCTTCTTCGCGTTCGCGCTGCAGTGCATGAGCACGGTGGCGGTGGTGCGGCGGGAGACGGGCGGGTGGAAGTGGCCGATCCTGCAGTTTGTGTACATGGGCGTGCTGGCGTATGTGGGCGCGTTCGTGGCGTTTCACGTGATTGGGTGACGCCTTCCCCTCCCACGGCTTACGCCTTCCCCTTCCACGGCTTGCGCCTTCCCCTTCCACGGCTTACGCCTTCCCCTCCCACGGCTTACGCCTTCCCCCCCACGGCTTGCGCCTTCCCCTCCCACGGCTTACGCCGTGGGCTATTTTCTTTCGCCCTAAAGGGCTGAAAGTCAAAGGCAAGAAGACAGGCCACGAAAAACGATGGCCTGTCCCACTGACTTCTTTCGCCCTGGCGGGGTGAAAGGCAAAGGCAACGAGAAGCGTTCGGCGATGGGGTGCCCGCGCGCACAAAAGTAGGGGAGGCGGTTCCGCCTGCCAACTTTACGGGATCGGGTGTGGGGTTGGCAGGCCTGCGCGACTGGGTGATGGACGGACATTTGCGGGGCGGGTGTGGGATTTTGCGACTCAATCGGTATAGAATAGTTTTTACTCTGGTTCACCGATTTATCGAGGTGTGACGTGGAACAGACGCCTTCGCGCGCCAAACAACCGGCGGGAGATTTTAACCGCGGCCTGCAGTGCCAGAACGATGCCGATGCCTTTGCGAGCCTGTTGCGGGCGGCGGAGAGCGGCTGCCTGCGGGCGCAATTCCTGGTAGGGTTGGCCTACCATACGGGGCGCGGCGTAGCGGTGGATTACGAGCGGGCGGGGGCGTGGTACCGCGAGGCGGCCGGCAGCGGCGACAGTTACGCGATCGCGAATCTGGGGGTGATGAGCCTGCTGGGCGAGGGCGGTCCGGTGGACGACGTGGACGCGTACGCGTGGGTGCAATCGGCAGTGGGGCTGGGGCACGAGTGGCTGAAGCCGGCGCTAAACGTATTGGAGCGGCGGGTGACGGGCGGCAGCGAAAGGCGGGACAGCGAGCGGGTGCTGGCGGCGGTATCGCCGGAGATGCCGGCGCTGCGGCCGTGCACGCAGCCGAACTGCGACCCCTCGCGCTGCAACGTGTGCTGAGCAGACGGGCTGAGAGATTATGCGTAAGGTTCCCTTTCAAGAATCGCTGAAGATCATCGGGCGGGGGTCGCTCAACTGGGTGGCGGACCGGCCGATTGTGGTCTCGTTCGAAGTGACGGATTCGTGCACGTGCCACTGCCTGCATTGCGACCACGGCGGGATGCGCGACGACACGCGCAATCTGAAGCCGGGCGAATACGGGCGGTACATGAAGGAGTTGAATCCGTGCGTGGTGCAGGTTTCGGGTGGCGAACCGCTGCTGCGGCCGGATCTGGTGGAGATCGTGCGGAGCATCAAGAACGGCTCGACGCTGCCCTACACGATTCTGGTATCGAGCTGGTCGCTGATGACGGCGGAGCGGTACCTGGAGTTGCGCGAGGCGGGGATCGACCAATTCTCCGTGAGCCTGGACTTCCCGGACGAACGGCACGACGGATTCCGCTGCTACCCGGGGCTGTACCGGCACCTGGAGGATCTGATTCCGCGGCTGGCGAAGCTGGGGCACGACGATATCGTCTTGAACAGCTGCATCACGAGCGAGAATCTGCACGAGATCAACGCGATTGCGGACAAGGCGCGGGAGTGGGGCGTGAATCTGTGTTACAGCGCCTACTCGGCGCGGCGCACGGGATGCCGCGATTATCTGCCGGCATCGCCGGAGCAACTGGCGACGCTGAACGGGCACCTGGACCGGGTGGAAGAGCGGCGCGACGCAACGAATTGGATTGTGAACAGCCGGAGCACGCTGGATGCGACGCGGCGCTACTTCGAGAATTCGGGGATGCCGGGCTGCAAGGCGGGGCATCGCTTCCTGGTGGTGACGGCGGATGGGGCGCTACAGCCGTGCTCGATGCAGTTCCACCGCTATCCGCTGGAAGAGCGCGGGAAGATGATCAGCGAGTTCACGCGGCAGAATGCGTGCGACGAGTGCTATGTCTCGATCCGCTCGTATCTGGATAAGAGCTTCCCGCAACTGCTGTGGGAGAACGTGAGCGGGTTCTTCTCGGTGAAGGCGTAGCTGGCAGACGTAGCGAGCAGACGTAACAACGCGCGCGGGGAAAAAGCGATAGACTGCTTGGGATCAGCTTATGAGCAACGATCCCAAAAACTCTTCCCTGCCCGGCGAACTGGCGCGGCGCGATTTTATGGCTTTCACGGTAGCGGCGGGAATTTCCGCCACGGCCGGAGCGGCGGCGGCCGCGGGCCTTGAAGTGGTGGAGCGCGACGTCGAGATCAAGACTCCGGATGGCGTTTGCGACGCGGCGTTCATCCACCCCAAGAGCGGCAAGCACGCCGGCGTACTGATCTGGCCGGACGCGTTCGGGCTGCGGCCCGCGCTGCGCGAGATGGCGAAGCGGCTGGCGGCGGAGGGGTATGCGGTGCTGGTGCCGAATCCCTTCTACCGGGTGGCGAAGGCGCCGTTCGCGGGCGGAATTCCGGGCGGGTTCAGCTTTCAGAATGCGGACGATATGGCGAAGGTGCGTCCGCTGATGGCGTCGGTAGGCGCGGCGGGGAACGGGGAGAAGGACGCGGCAGCGTACGTGGCGTTCCTGGATGCGCAGAAGGAAGTGGACACGAAGAAGAAGATCGGGACGCAGGGGTATTGCATGGGTGGTCCGCTGGTGATGAAGACGGTGGCGGCGGTGGCGGAGCGGATTGGCGCGGGGGCGTCTTTTCACGGGGGCGGGCTGGTTACGGCGAATGCGGACAGTCCGCATCTGCTGGCGCCGAAGATGAAGGCGCGGATGTACATCGGGGTGGCGGCGAATGACGATGCGCGGCAACCGGAGGCGAAGGACAAGTTGAAAGAGGCGTTCGCGGCGGCGAAGGTGACGGCGGAGGTGGAGGTCTACGCGGGGGCGCAGCACGGGTGGTGCATGGCGGATATGCCGGCGGCGGGCGGGGCTCCGATTTACAGCAAGGCGGATGCGGAGCGGGCGTGGGGGAAATTGCTGGCGCTGTATCAGGCGGCGTTGGGGTAGGGGGGCGGGGATCCTGGAGGCGCGCAGGTGAAAATTGAGCGCGATGGCTGGAGGGGCCGGGGGAAAAGTGCCTGGGCTGTACCAAACGGCGCGACGGGGTTCATCGGGAAATGGACGGGGTAGCGGGGCGGGCGAGACATCTCGACAGGAATGTCGAGACGGCAGGCAGGAATGCAAGCGCCACGGGTTCCTGTCGAGTTCCCGAGCAGGGGAAAACCAAGGGGCATTGGGCAGGGTGCGGCGGTGGAATCGACCGGTGGCGGGGACTGACTACTGCGGGAGCAGCTCTGACACAATGAGGGTGTGAAGAGCATTGCTTGCATCGGGGGCGCGCACCTGGACCGGCGGGGGATGTTGCAGGGGCCGGTGGTGATGGGGACGTCTAACCCGGGGGCGGTGTATTCGGATTTCGGCGGGGTGGCGCGGAATGTGGCGCAGAACCTGGCGCGGCTGGGGTGCGGGCTGCTGCTGTGTTCACGGGTGGGCGACGACGAAGCGGGGCGGTCGGTGCAGGCGCTGGGCAGGGGGCGGCTGGACACTTCGCTGATCACGGTATCGGGGAGCAGGCCAACGGCATCCTACACGGCGATTCTGGAGAGCACGGGCGAACTGGTGCTGGGGCTGGCGGACATGGCGGTGTACGACGAGGTGACACCGGCGGTGCTGGCAGGGGCGATGCCGCGACTGCGCGAGGCGGGGCTGTGGTTCGTGGATACGAACCTGCCGGAAGAGACGATCGGGTGGCTGCTGGATCGGGCGGAAGATGCGGTGGCGCCGATTCCGGTAGCGGTGGATGCGATCTCGGTGGCGAAATCACGGCGGCTGCTGCCGTGGCTGGCGCGGATCACCTACCTATTCTGCAATGTGGCGCAGGCAGGTGCGTTGGTGGGGCGGGCGGTGCCGGAACCGCGCGAGGCAGCGGAGGCGCTGGTGGAGTTGGGCGCGGTGCGGGGGATCGTATCCGCGGGAGCGCGAGGGATTGCCGTCTACGAAGATGGGCGGGTGAAGGCGATGGCAGCGCTCGCGGCCAGACCACGGGATGTGACGGGCGCTGGCGACGCGCTGGTATCGGGGACGCTCTACGGGCTCTGGCAGGGGATGGACTTGGGCGCGGCGGCGCGGCTGGGATTGGCGGCGGCGGCAATCACGGTGGAATCGGAGAGCGCCGCCGCGGCGGGAGTGACGGTGGAGGCACTACATGCACGCGCTTAGAATCGCGGAGGAAGTGAAGGACGCGCTGGCGGAGTGTCGGGGCGTGGTGGCGCTTGAGACCACGATTGTGACGCACGGGATGCCGTATCCGGAGAACGTGGCGACGGCGCGCTCGCTGGAGCGGGAGATCCGCGCGGGCGGAGCGGTGCCGGCGACGATCGCGGTGATGGAAGGCGAGATCCGCGTGGGGCTCGCGGAGGACGAACTGGAGCGGCTGGCGACCACGAAGAAGGTGCTGAAGCTGAGCCGCAACGATCTGGCGTACGCGCTGGCGACGCGGCAGGCGGGCGCGACCACGGTGGCGGCGACGATGATCTGCGCGCACCTGGCGGGGATCCGGGTGTTCGCGACGGGCGGGATCGGCGGGGTGCATCGGGGGGCGGAGAGCAGCTTCGATATCTCGGCGGATCTGGAGGAGCTGGCGCGGACGCCGGTGGCGGTGGTATGCGCGGGGGCGAAGGCGCTGCTGGATCTGGCGAAGACGCTGGAGTATCTGGAGACGCGGGGGGTGCCGGTGGTGGGGTACGGGACGGATGAGTTTCCGGCGTTCTGGAGCCGGTCGAGCGGACTCGGGGCACCGCTGCGGATGGATTCGGCGGCGGAGATTGCGCGGATGCTGGAGATGAAGTGGGCGCTGGGGCTCACGGGGGGCGCGGTGATTGCCAATCCGGTGGGCGCGGGGGACGAGATTCCGGCGGGGGAGATCGCGGGCTTCATCGAGCAGGCGGTGCGTGAAGCGGCGGCGCGGGGGATCGGGGGGAAGGCGGTGACGCCGTTCATCCTGGCGCGGATGGGGGAGTTGACGGTCGGGCGGAGTTTGCGAACGAATATCGCGCTGGTGCAGGCGAATGCGCGACTGGCGGCGGCAGTGGCGGGGGAGCTGGGGTAGCCAGAATGGCGGGCCGCGCTTACAGGTAGGGCAGGTGTTCCGCCTGCCAACTCATTCGCCCGCCAACTCATTCGTCCGCCAACTCATTCGTCCGCCAACCAGGCATGCCCGAGCAGTTGGCAGGCGAAAACGCCTGCCCAGCCAAAAGCGGAAGGCGGCGGAGTGGGAAGGGTTGGCGACTGTGGGTCGGCTGATGGGCCCGCAGGTCTGGGGAGTTGGCAGGCGAAAACGCCTGCCCTACTGGGGTTTGGTGGTGGCTTCTTCGAAGATGTGGGTGAAGAACTCGCGGGCGCCGGGAGAGCAGCCGATGTGGAGGCTATCCATGCCATCTTCGACGAAACCGAGGTAGCCTTCCCAGCCGAGATCGCTGAGCACGAAGCGGAGGCATTCGAGTTCGGCGGGGGGCAGAACGGAGTAATCGATATCGAAGACGTGTCCGGAACAGTGGGCGAGGGCTTCGGGCTTGCCCTTCTGGAGGGCGTACTCTTCGGGTTCGACGAGGGCGGTGACTTCGAGCGGGCGGAAGGCGGCTTTGGCGCCGGTCTCGGCATAGAGGCGGCGGGTCTCGAAGGCGATGTAGGCGAGGGTGCCGATGGCCGAGGGCGAGGCGTCGCTCAGATAATCCGAGCCTTCGGGGAGGCGCACGGTGTAGCCGAAATACTCGGGGCGGTCGAGGGCTTTGACGAGTTTGCTGCCGAGGGCGGCGCGGATATCGTCGCTGCTATGGAAGACGAGGTCGTCTTTCTTGAGCCAGACGGCGAGGCGGTGGGGGGCGCGTCCGGCGGTGACGAAATCGCTTTTGTATTCCTTGGCCATGCGGGCGAACTCGGCGGGGTCGCGGCGGTAGAGGGCGAGCAACTGCTCGGCGCGGCGGATGCGGAACCAGTAGGTGGGGGAGTAATCGCGGGCCATCTGCTGCTGGATGGCGTCATAGAGTTCGCGGTTCCAGGCGGGGTTGCTGGCGAAGAACATGCGGGCGACGGTGGGGTGGTCCTTGGGGATGCCGCGGGCGCGGCGGGTGACCTCCTGCATCATGTTCACGCAGCCCTGTCCGCAGTGATAGGCGAAGATGGCCCAATCGCGTCCGCCGAATTTCTGTTCCATGCCGGCGAGGTAGCGGGCGGCGGCGGGGATGGCGCGTTCGGGGAGCAGACGGTCGTCGCGGACGGGGACTTTGTAGGGCGTCTTGTGAGTGACGGTGCGCATCACGGTCTTGCCCTTGGATTTAACGGGGACTTTTTCGCGGGTGATTTTGTAGCGGGTGGCGTAGGTGACTTTGAGCCCCATGGTGACGGCGGTGGCGCCGGAGATCTGCATGATGCCGCGGGGACCGGTGATGCTCTGGGCTTTGGGATCGCCCCAGCTTTCCAGGTAGCAGATGGCTTCCACGACGGAGGCGGGCATGCCGCTGGAAGCAGCGGAGGTGCGGAAGAGGGATTGGAGCCTGGCGTTGCCGGTGACGCGCTTCGCGCCGGGCAGGGCTTCGGCTTCACGCATGATGCTGAAGGTCTGGGATTCGATCATCAGGTTTGTGCGCGCTTCGAGGAGTTCTTCGGAGAGGTCGTCGCGGGAGATGCCGATGCCGGCGACGCGGTGGGTGGGCGTGAAGTGGTCTGCGGCGTGGAGTGCGGGGAGGAACGCGAGCAGGAAGAGCGAGAGAGATTTCATGCAGTAGTCAGCTTCAGTGTAGTCGGCTTCCGTGTAGTCATGTGTAGGGGTAACTACAGGAATGTGACGTATGAGAGCGGAGAAGGCTACGGGAAGAGTTTTGCGTAGAACGAGGGCGACGTGTTAAGATTTAAAAGTCTGCGTGACGTAGTCTGCGGGGACGTAGCTCAGTTGGTTAGAGCGCCGGCCTGTCACGTCGGAGGTCGCGGGTTCGAGCCCCGTCGTCCCCGCCATTTTCTTCCTTTTGTTTCCAACAAAAACTCCTAATTTCCTGGTCTCCGTGCAAGACTTTGCAAGACTCTGCGCCGCCGCAGGTTTCTTGCTGGTCTGGATC
>CAIRBY010000590.1 GCA_903876865.1 uncultured Acidobacteriia bacterium | reverse complement strand
CTCCTCCATGGAAAAGGTCCTGAAGGCCAACGTCTATCTGGCCGATATTAAAGACTGGGCGGCCATGAATGAAGTCTTCCAGGGCCGCTTTGGTGCGGAACCGCCGGTGCGCACCACCATTGCCGCGTCCGGAATCCCCGGCAATTCGCTGGTGGAGATTGACGTCATCGCCTGTCTGTAGACCTGCGAGCATCCCATGAAGCGCAGTGATTTCCTCGCCGGAATCGCCGGAGGTGCGTTCGCGGTTTCCGCCGCGGGCGCGCCGCCGGAAGCGCCACCCAACGAAGGGCCCTTCGCCGAAACGGAGGTCCACATCGAGCGGGCTCATCCGGGCAAGCCGCACACGGGCAAGGTGCTCGCGGCGATCCAGCCGCATGCCGACGATCTCTCGCTCTTCGCCGGCGGCCTCGTGCTGAAGCTCATCGATGAAGGCTACACTGGCTACCTGATCCGCACCACCAATGACGATCACACCGGACCCGGCACCGTCGGCGAAGGCATGCTGGCCAACGAGCATGACAACCTCGCCGTGGCCAAGGCCTTCGGCCTGAAGAAGGTCTACGACCTCTCCTACCGTAACCACATGCTGGACGCCGTCTCTCCGCTCGAATTGCGGCTGCGGCTCATCTTCCTGTTCCGCCTGCTCAAGGTGGACACGGTCATCTCCTACGACCC
The DNA here is from genome assembly GCA_903876865.1 of uncultured Acidobacteriia bacterium. Lineage (GTDB taxonomy): Bacteria > Acidobacteriota > Terriglobia > Bryobacterales > Bryobacteraceae > Solibacter. The sequence continues at coordinate 6,521 of CAIRBY010000590.1, read as the reverse complement.
CTGGTCGCAATACGAAGAGAATCCCGACCACTACGTCACCGCGCGCGCCGTGGAGGCCGCCTGCTGGATGGCGGGGATGGGCAAGGACTATCCGGAACACATGGATGCCGGACTTTCCACCCACTCAGTCAAGGAGAAGTACTACTTTGCGCGTGGACCTCAGTATGTGAACCGCGTGGTGGATATCGGCGGCTTAATGGACCGGAAGATCGCGGTGAACATCCTGAACGCGGCGCAGGGTCCTGCCGGCCAGCGCGGAGCGCAACTGCGGCACCGACTAACGGAACAAGGCATGCGGTTGGGGTTACTCGGCAACGATGACGAAACCGCGAATCGCGAATACACCCGCCAGTTCGTGCTGGACCGCGATGCCGAAACCGGCAGGAAGTTCGGCCTGACCTACGCCGAGCCGTACCACTACATCGGCCCGGCGCCGAACAAGGTCGAAGAGTACATCAAGACGAACGCGGTGAAACTGTAGGCGGAGGTCTGAGTAGGGTAGGCGCTTTCGCCTGCCAACCCGGCACGCCCGCGGAGTTGGCAGGCGAAAACGCCTGCGCTACTTGGCGCGCCGCTTACTTCGTGGTCAGGTGATTCCAGATCAGCGAGTATACGCCGGTCGAAGAAAGCGGACCTTCCAGCAGCGCCTTCCGTTTCGTGATCGCGACCGGCCAATCGGCCACATTCTCCGGAATCCGGCCGTGCGAGCCTTTGACCAGCGTGGCGTCGAGCGAGATCACGTCCAGCAGCGTGCGGAAGCCGAGTTTGCGCTTCAACAGCCGCCACCCGACGGCCGCTTTGGGCACGGCCAGCTTCGGATTCAGGAACAGTTCCACGGGGTCGTAGCCGGGCTTTCGGTGGATCTCCACCGTGCGGGCGAAATCCGGGGCGCGCGCGTCGTCCAGCCAGTAGTAGTAGGTGAACCACGCTTCGGGTGCGGCCACTACCACGAAATCCCCCGAGCGCGCGTGGTCCAGCCCGACCGCCGCCTGCTGCGCCCGGTCGTAGACGGCCTCCACGCCAGGTGTCTTCTCCAATAGGCCGCGCACCTGCGAGAGCCGGGCGGGATCGTTCACATAGACATGCGCCAGTTGATGATCGGCCACCGCGAAGGCCGCGCTCGCACCCGGGTCTAGCAGTTCCAGGCCCAGTTCTTCGCGGACCGTGATCAGGCCGTGCTCGCGCAGGACCCGGTTCAGGTGCACGGGCCGTGAGACGTCCGTGAGTCCATATTCGGAGAGCAGGATCACCTCCACGCCGCGCGCCTCGTAGTGGCGGATCAGGTCGGCGCAGACTTCATCCACGGCGCGCAGATCGGGCTCGATCGCAGGCCCGGTGGAGCCGAGCCGCTGCAGGTTGTAATCCAGGTGCGGCAGGTAGACCAGATTCAGTGTCGGATGGTAGCGATCCTCCACCAGTTTGGCCGATTCCGCAATCCACTTTGTGGACTGGATCCCCGCCATCGGTCCCCAGAAGTGGAACAGCGGGAAGGTGCCAAGCTTCGCCTGCAGGTCCGTGCGCAATTCGGGCGGTGTAGTGTAGACGTCCGGCAACTTGCGCCCATCGGCCGTATACATCGGCCGCGGCGTGACGGCGTAATCCACCGTCGAATACATGTTGAACCACCAGAAGAGATTGGCGCAGGTGAAGGCGGGGTCGGCCGCGCGCGCCGCGTCCCAGATTTTGGGCGCCTGCACCAGGCGGTTGGATTGGCGCCAGAAGCGCACCTCGCACTCTTCGGCGTGATACCAGCCGTTGCCCACGATGCCGTGGCCGTGCGGCGCCTGCCCGGTGAGGTAATCCGATTGCGCGGTGCAGGTGACTGCCGGCAGCGCCGGACGGATGGGCGCCACGCGCGCATTCTTCACCCACTCCGAGAGCCGGGGCATCGCCGGCCCCAGCAGCCTGGAGGTCAGCCCGACAACGTTGATGACAGCGGTTCTTTGCATGGCGGAATCACGTGCGTGACGATGCGAACGCTTCCAGTGTCCAGAGATATTCGCGTGCGATGGAATCGGCGAGCCCGGTTCTCAGATCCTCGGGCAGCACGTCCCAGGTGTAGGTCTCGATCTCCAGGTGACGCGTAATCGGCGTCCTCCGTGCGGCTTCGATGGAGGTCCGCACATAATCCTGGGTCGAGCCCAGCGGCGCAAAGCCATCGCAGAAGAGTGGCACGTGGAAGTGGATGCGCCATGTGCGCGCGCCGGGTTCGGAATGGAGCAGGGCATCGGCCAGATCGGGGTATTTGCGCAGTTGGCCGGCGCGATTTTCCGTGACCTGGTGCAGGTAGGTCGCATCCGCAAAGCGGCTCAGCCGCTCCGCCATCCGCGCCGCTTCCGCCGCATCGTCGGGAAATCGGACCTCGAGCGCGGAACTCAACTGCATCCGGCCCACGCGGATGCCCTCCGCGGTGAATCTGGCGATGGCCTCCAGCGGATCTTCAAACTCCACCGCGAAATGGCAGCAATCGAAACAAAGTTGAATGTGGTCGAGCAGCAGTTCCCGCGCCCCGGCGGAGCTGCCGCCCACACGTGCGGCGAGCAGCGGAGCGCCCAGCGGCAGCAGCCACTCCTGATAGAACTCGACGGTTTCGGGCGTGTCCTCGATCAGGCAATCCGGCTCCGGTTCGATGTCGAGGTGGATGAACTTCCCCTCCTCGCGGTGCAGGCGAACCAGCGCCTCGGCCACCTGCCCCACGTTCTGCACGATCGTCTCCCAATCGCTGCCGGCGGCCGGTTCCACCCACGGCTTATAGGAGAGGGGCGCGGTGGAGACTCCACCGTCGCCGCCCTCGGGCAGCAGCACGCGGAGAATCTCGATCAGGTCGAGCGTATAGTCCACGCGCGCCTGCTCCCGCCAATCGGGAGCGTAGACATTGGCTTTGACCGGGACGCCGTGGAACGAACCGTGGGGGAAGCCGTTGATCAGGCAGACGTACATGCCTTCCCCCGCCAGGAACGAGCGGAAGTCCGCCAGATGCCCGTGTTGGAGCAGTTCGTGCGCTTCCAGCGCGGAAAGGCGCAGGCCGAGACCGAACTCCGAGCCCGGTGAGAGTTGCCGTTTCAGCGCTGGAGCGAACTGCCGGATGTTGGCATAAACTTCCGCCCATCCGTTGCCCGGATGAATGTTGGTGCAGTAGGTGAGATCGAGGTCCCCGGAAAGCCGCATGCGCTCAGGCGGCTCCCACGGGGACGCTCTCCAACTCGCCGGCCGGCGTCACAAAGTGCGGCGATTGCCGCATGAACGCGATCGGATTTTCGAAGACCACTTTCCGGATGGATTCGTCGGAGTGGCCGCGGCGGCGCATTTCCATCATGAACTGCGGCACTGCTGTGGGCGTGCTATGTCCCCAATCGCACGCCGAGTTGACGTAGATGCGATCGAAGCCATACGTCTCCACGATATCGACGGCGCGCGCCAGCGAAACCTTGGTTTCCGGGTAGAGGGTCAACCCGGTTCGGAAGCCGTTGGAGAGAATCATATCCGCCGTGTGTTCCTCGGCGTGATCGATCATCACGCGCGAGGGTTCGATTCCGGGGAAGGAGAGCAGCGCTTCCACGATCAGGCGCGTGCCCTTGTGCTTATCTTCCAGGTGCGGCGTGTGAATCAGGATCAGTTGCCGGTGGTCCAGGGCGAGGCGTACGTGATCGCGGAACGTCTCCAGTTCGTTAAGCGTATTGCGGTTCAGGCCGATTTCGCCAATGCCGAGCACGTTGGGCCGGTCGAGGAATTTGGGGATGCGTTCGACCACCTCGCGCGCCAGTTTGCGGTTCTCGCCTTCCTTAGGATTGAGGCAGAGCCAAGTATAGTGTTTGATGCCGTAGAGCGCGGCACGGCGCGGCTCGAATTCGGTCAACTGACGGAAGTAATCTTCGAAGCCGTCCGCGGTGGAGCGGTCCCAACCGGCCCAGAATGCGGGCTCGCTGATGGCCACGCAGCCCATCAGCGCCATCTGCCGGTAATCGTCCGTGGTGCGGGAAACCATGTGGGCGTGGGGTTCGATGTAGCGCATTACTTTGCCTCCTGGTCGGCGTGAAAGGCGCCGTAAGCGGCTTTGCGATCCAGCGCCGCGCGAGGTTCAAGGGTGGGGTCGCTGAACACCATCTGGATGCGCCGCGCGCGATCGCCTCGCCCATCCAGCAGCGTCCCGATCGCGTCACGGAAGGCACGGACGCGAAAATCCTGGCTGGAGTCTTCGCTCCCAGCAGAACGTTCCAGCCGGTCGAGGAAAGCCGCGATATCCAGAAGGCGATGGCGGTTTTCGATGAAGTACTCATCCGCGATCTGTGTCGCGGTCAACGGACATTTCACAGTGTGCTCCTTTCAAACAGCGCGCCGGCCGGCCGCGGTAGCCGCGGAGGCCAGTTCGGCGATGCAATTGCGAATGATCTCGTCTTCCAGGTAGTGGGTCTCCACTCCCCGGCCGATGGCGGCGAGCAGCATCACCGTCATGCGGCCGCCCAGGTGTTCGCGGAATTCGGTGAGGCCGTGCAGCAGGGAATCGGGATCGCAGCGCGAGAGCGGTCCATCCAGTTCCGGCACGTAGAGCGCGAAGCCGAGCGCCTCCAGCAGGTCCAGCGTGCGCCGCCAGTCAGCCTCGGGCAGCATTCCGGTCAGGCGGGAGTAGGTCGTATCCAGCGCGATCCCGATGGCGACTGCTTCCCCGTGGCGCAGACGGAATTGCGTGATCTGTTCCAGCTTGTGGGCTGACCAGTGGCCGAAATCGAGCGGCCGCGAACTGCCCTTTTCAAAGGGGTCGCCGGCCGTGCCGATGTGCTTCAGGTGAAGTTCCGCGCAGCGGTGAATCAGCTTGCGCATGGGCGCGGGTTCGCGGTTGGCGAGCGCCTTGGCGTGCTGCTCCAGGAACTCGAAAAACGCCGCGTCCTTGATCAGCGCCACCTTTACCGCCTCGGCCATGCCCGACCGCCAGTCGCGGTCCGAAAGCGAGTGAAGGAAATCAAAATCGTTGATCACCGCATGCGGCGGGACAAACGTACCCAGAAAATTCTTCTTGCCGAACGCGTTGATGCTGTTCTTGACGCCGACGCCCGAATCGTTCTGCGCCAGCACGGTGGTGGGGAGGCGGATCAGTCGCACGCCCCGGTGCGCGGTGGCGGCGGCATAGCCCACCATATCCAGCAGCGCGCCTCCGCCCGCGACCACGATATAGGAGTGGCGGCAGAGGCCGAATTCGCTGATGGCTTCCTGCACCAGTTCCACGTAGTCCGACGAGTTCTTGACGCTCTCTCCGCCCGGCACCATCATCGGCGGACGCACCAGCGTAAGGTCCGGATGCGCCCGGCAGTAGGCTTCCACCTGTTGCGGCAACTCCGGACGGCTCTGGCAAACACCCTCGTCCAGCACGCAGAGAAGCTTGTGCGGACCGCTGTTTTCCGCATCGTCATCGGCGCAGATCGTGGAGACCAGCACGGGGTTGGAACTCTCGAAGACCCCTTCCGTGAAGTAGACCGGATAGCGGTACGCGACTTGAAATTCCTGGTGAATGGTTTCCATTTATGTCACCGGGAAGAGGCGGGCCAGCGGCGAGGCCAACAGCAACAGCGCCAGCACGGCCAAGCCGTAACTCAAGCCGCCGAAGCCCGCGGCCACGCTTGAATCCAGAACCACCAGGGAGAGTACGCCGGAACGGACCGCCGCGCGGATGTGCGCCGGTTCGGGTCGCCGGTAGGCGCGCCAGAAGGGCGGTCCCACGCGGACCATTAAGAGCAGCAGAATCGCTCCCGCGGCCAAGGCGTTGGGCCCTGAGTTCGCCGCCAGCACGCCCAGCCCCACGGCGACGCTTCCAATCAAAATGATCGCCAGCAGTCCGGTGCGGCGCGAGCCGCCGTGTACTTCCCCGGCGCTGATCGCGGTGATGGCGAAGATGTAGGCCAGCCACAGAATCCCGAGCAGCCAGCGGCTTCCGGCGGGGGCTGGATTGGCGCTCAACCCCAGCAGGAAATTCATGCCCCGGCACAGGCCAAGAGTGGCCGGTCCGAACAGCGCGTGATGTTTGGCCTTGGCATCGTAGAGCAGCGCGCCGCCGGCAATCAGGCAGGCGAGTACGCCGCTGCGGAGGGAAACCGCAAAGCCCAGCAGGATGCCCACGGTCAGGAGTGCGACGCCCAGCGCCACCGCGGTCCGCAACGCAGCACGTCCGCTCGGTAAGGGACGTTCCGGCCGCTCCACGGCATCGAGCTTCCGGTCGAGTACGTCGTTGAAGACCACTCCACCGCCGTACAATCCGAGGCTCGCGACTGCGAGACAGGCCAGGGGAAGCCCGGGCGCCATCCCGGAAGCGGCATAACCCGCCAGGGCGTCCGCGGCGGAAGTCACCATGTTGGCGGGCCGCATGAGCTGCAATTGCGCGCGCAATGCTCCGCCCTCCGATTTTCTCGCCGAACTTCCGACCATTAATCTATTCTAAACCAGTGCCGGGGTTGGGGATGCTGTAAGAAGTCCCTAGCCCGAGGAGCCTACGGCTTCCAGGCGCGCGCCAGCCAGTGCGGCATAGGCGGGGG
>CAIRBY010000589.1 GCA_903876865.1 uncultured Acidobacteriia bacterium | reverse complement strand
GCCGATGATGCTGATGAGCATGGCGCCAAGCCAGATGAGGACGAATTGGAGGACCTCGTTGAAGATGGCGGAAAGCAGGCCGCCGAGCGTGACATAGAGGGCCACGGTCACGGAAGAGATCCAGATGGAGACGTGAATATCCCAGCCGAGCACGACCTTCATGACGAGGGCCATGGAATACATATTGATGCCGCTCATGAAGACGGTCATGAGGCCGAAGGAGATGGCGGAGAGGGCGCGGGCTGGTTCGCCGAAGCGGAGTTTGAGGTAGCCGGGGACGGAGTGGGTTTTGGAGATGTAATAGAACGGGATCATGACGATCCCGAGGAAGAGCATGGCGGGAATGGCGCCGATCCAATACCAGTGGGCGCCGAGAATGCCGTACTGATAGGCAGCGGCGGCCCAGCCCATGAGTTCGAGGGAGCCGAGGTTGGCGGCGAGGAAGCTGAGTCCGGCGATCCAGGCCGTCATGTCGCGCCCGGCGAGGAAGAAGTCTTCACCGGTCTTGGTGAAGCTCTTGAGATAGAATCCGATGCCCAGCACCGCGATGAAATAGAGAATGATGATGGCGAGGTCAACCCCGCCGAGGGTCATCAGCTTGGCTTCCAGGAGGAGGGCCAGAACAGGGGGCGCTGTAATCGCTTGCACGTGCATATAGTATGGGACCTCAATACTGGTGTCAACGTCTGGCGGCGCGGGTTAAGGCGACGGAGCAGGTCCGGTGGAATCGCGCAGAACAAACTCGGGATCGATCACCATTTCATGATCCGAGGGCAGCGTCTTTTCCGATCTGGCGAGGAGGGATTCGCAGGCCAGACGCCCGATTGTATCGCGTGGAATGTGCACGGTGGTGAGGGCGGGAAAACAATATTCGGAGAGCTTGACGTTATCGAAGCCGGTGACGGAGATGTCCTGGGGAACGCGGAGGCCGCGCTCGCGGAGTTCGCGGAGGGCGCCGACGGCCATGACGTCATTGACGCAGACGATGGCGGTGGGGAGGGGGCCGGAGGAGAGGAGGGCGCGGGCGGCGGAGCGGCCGCCATCGAGGGTATCGGCATCGGCGGCGTTGCGGATTTCGAGGTTGGGATAGCGGGCGACGGCATCGAGGAGGGTGCGGGCGCGTTCGTTGATGGGGCCGAGGGTGGCGTGGTGGCCGATGAAGCCGAGTTTGCGGTGGCCGAGGCTGTGGAGGTAATCGATGATCTTATCGATGCCGCGGCGGTAGTTGACGCGGATGTTGGTGATATTGGGGCGGGGGGCGCCGACATCGTAGAAGACGACGGGGATTTCGGAGCTGGTGAGTTCGTCGATGAGGGCGGGGTCCATTTCGGAGACGACGACAGCGAGTCCGGCGACGCGGCGGCCGATCATGGAGCGGATGCTGGCGACGAGTTGTTCGCTGCGGTAATCGGTATTGGCGACGACGACTTCATACCCGGCGGCCTGGGCTTCGATTTCCATGGAGCGGTAGATATCGAAGAAGAAGGGGTTCTCCATGTTGGAGACGATCATGCCGATGGTGCGGCTTTTGCCGCCGGCGAGGTTGCGGGCATGGAGGTTGGGGTGGTACTTGAGTTCCTCGATTGCCTTGAGGACGCGGGCGCGGGTGGAGTTTTTGACGACGCTGGCGTTATTGAGGACGCGCGAGACGGTGGCGGTGGAGACTTTGGCGCGCCGGGCCACCTGTTCGAGGTTCATGACAGTCACATTGTACAGGGAATGGTGGTAGCGGTTACAGGAAGGGG
>CAIRBY010000588.1 GCA_903876865.1 uncultured Acidobacteriia bacterium | reverse complement strand
TGGTAGGGAATCCCATGGGCTCTCCTTAAACTAGTTATATAACTAGATAAACAAAAACGCAAGGAAATGTTCTGGTGGGGAGTTCGGGAGTGTCTACCAAAAGAAAAAGCCCCCTGATCTAGTCAGAGGGCCAAACACGAGGGGCAGGCGTTTCCGCCTGCCAACTCTTCGTGCGTGCCGGTTTGGCAGGCGAAACCGCCTGCCCTACCTGATCCGGCCCGCGGAACCAGCCCCCTACAGCGTCTTCAGGAACACGATCAGGTTTGCGCGGTCCGCGGCCGGGAGGCGGAGGCCAAACTCGTGGCCGGGCACGGCGCGATGCGTGTCGATGCTTTTGAAGCCGCTGGGCACGAACGCCGGATCGAGCCGCGCGGGGTTGAACATCTCCTCCAGGCTGGTCACGGCGCCATCGTGCAGGTAGCGTCCGCGATACCAGACGCCGCGCAGCGACGGGATCTTGTAGAAGCCCGTGCCCTTGCGCGTCTTCATCGCGAGCGAGGCATCGGTGCGGACCGAGACCGGCAGCACGTCGTACTCCCGCAGCAGCGCGGGCGATGGCGTGAAGCCCTCGGCCAGGGTGAGTTTGCCGCTCGTGTAGAACGGCGGCGTGTGACAGGCGCTGCAATCGCGCTCGAAAATCTTCTTGCCCGCCGCCGCCCGCGCATCGAAGGGGTTGGGGTTCGCCGGAGCCTCGAGCGATTCCACGTAGAGCGCCATCGCATAGAGCGCCTCGTCGGGCAGGTGGAAGGGAATCTTGCGTTGCGCGTCCGTCAGCAGGCGGTGCGTGCCGAAATCGCTGATGTCGGCATAGCTGACGAGCGCGGCGTAGCGCATGATGTCGCCCGTACCGCGCAGTTTGTGGGTGGCGGTGGCGTCAATGTACTTCTGCCCCTTGAGCGCGATCAGGTCCGGAATCTTGGCGGGGTAGAAGATGCTGCCGCTCCAGCGCGGCGTCAGGTCGGGGCCAATCGAGGCGAGGAAGACGCGGCCGAGCGCCGGGCCATCCATGGTCTTGATCTGTTCGTGGATGTCGCCGGGGAGCCACGGCACGGCAAAGGAGCGCCAGGTTCCAGTGGTGCTGGAATCCCCCGGCAGCGGCACGGCGGAGAGTCCGGGCACGGTGGCGATCATGCCGGTCACGAAGAAGGCGGCCGTGTCGGACATTCCCGGGCCATCCAGCACGCCGCCATCGGGCAAGGCGCGGCGGTGGCACTGCGTGCAGTTCTCGGCGCCGAGGGCGAGGCCGCGATCGGTCACCACCCAGCGCGCTCCCGGAATCGTGCCGTCTTTCCGCGGCGTCAGGCGCGCGAGGCGCGCCGATTTGGCGAGGTGAAACTCCTCGATGATGTCCGCTTCATAGCGGCGGAAACTGCCGATATCGGACTCTTCAAAGACGCGCTTGCCGGCGGCGATCCACTCGGCCTTGGTCTTCAGCCCCGCCGGTTGGATCAGCGGCTCGGGCTTCGCCTTGCGCAGCCGTTCGAAGTAGCCGGCGGGCTCGCGCCCGGCGGCGTAGACGGGATAGCTGCGGTAATTATCCACCGGCGACGCGTAGTATTCCTTCGCCGAAAAGTGGCCGGGACGCACGGAGAGCGCGGCGATGGGCGTGGCCCACTCGTGCAACATTTCCTCGTCCCAGGTCTTGGGAATCTGCAACGCCTGCTGTGCGCTCAGGCGCAACGCCACGGATAGAAATACGAAACTCACCCCTCGCAACGACATGGGAAAGAGGATAACACTGCCAAGGGCTTGCCCGGGTTGCGGACCCTACCCCACATGGAGCAATCTTCATCGCGGATGGTGCAATTTGGTGGGGCTTTGTAGCCTGCCGGGGCTATCGAGGTTCCGGCCGCCAAAGCGCAGTATGGGATTGTGAGCGGGCGGCAAGGCCCGCAGGAGAAAAGAAAATGAAAACCACCGTAGCCACCATCGCTCTGGCACTCGCCTCCCTGACCCTGAGTTTCGCGCAGGCTCGCGCGCCGCAGACGCCGCCGGCAGGTTCCAAGCCGGTGGTCGCCGCCACCGCCAAGCCCTCCAAGAAGCACACCCGGAAGGTGATCAAGCGGACCGGAACCAAGCACGCCGCGGGCTCGAACGTAGCGGCCAAGCCCGCCGCTCCGGCGCCTGTGAAGCAGTAATTGCCGTGCCAATCGAAAAGCCCCGCCAGCCCGACGAATCGGGGTGGCGGGGCTTTTGTTTTGCGCCCTGATGCTACGCCGTGAACCGGCGGAGGCGTTACTTCTTGCGCGGAACGCGCTGCACCATCTTGGTCTTGCCGGCGGTGGGCTTCACCATCTGCTGGAAGACGTCTTCCGGCAGGCTGGCGGAGACGTTCAGCAGGTTGCCGTTGGCGGTCACCGTGACGGATTTGATCAGCGTCGCGGCGTTCGGGTCCGTATTCGTCTGCTGCATCTGCGCGATGTTGATCAGCAGTTTGAGCATGTCGCCCATGGTGGTGGCGTTCTGTGCCGTGTCGCACGTAGCCTGGCCGGTGAAGACAACCTGCGCGCCGAACTTGACGCCGCCGGCGGCGGCCTGAACGTTCTGCGCCACCATCTGCATCGGATTCTGTTTGGCGGCATTGGCGCCGGCAGCCGGAACCAACGAAGTGGGCGGCACGGTGCTGATGGCCCACGCATCCTGCGAAGTGCTCCACTGATTGATCTTGACGAGCAGCGCGGCGGGTAGCGGCTGCGCCAGTTTCTGGCGGTCGATCGCGCCCTTCACGCTGGCCACATCTCCTGCCACCACGGTGGTGGCATCCAGGAAGGCGATCCCCGCCTGCTGCTGCTTGGGGTCCTCCAGAATGGTGACGCCATTGTAGGTTTCGCTGGCGACGCCGGCAAGCATTGCCGCGGCGGTGAGCTTACTCACATCGAAATTCCCGCGGGCCAGCGCCAGGCCGACCTTGGATTGCGGCCCGCCGTTAGAGGCCACCAGAAGTTCGCGCACATCCTTGCGCGGGTCGAAGCCGGTCAGCGTCACCAGGTTCTGCATCTGCGCGTTCTGCGTCTGCATCTGGTTGAGAACAAACTGGCCGAACTGCGTGCCTTCGGCCTGTTGCACGTTGACGCCGGCGATGACCGTAGCGTCCGGCATGACCAGGTTGAGAAGCTGAGGGTCGGCGGCGGAGAGCAGCGTGCCGGAGAACGCCGTCAGCAAAGTCGCGGTGAGGATTTGTGCCTTCATATCAATCATGACGGAAACGAACCGGGATTATTAACGGCGTATTCCAGCAGCACGGTCCCCGTTTTGGGAAATAGCCGCTGCTGCGTCAGGGTCAGCTTCGCGCTAGGGCTAGGCGGGGGCAGGAGCGGCAATCCGCCGCCCAGCAGCACCGGGATCACGGCGAGTTCCACTGTTTCCACCAGTCCCAGGGCGAGCAGGCTGCGGAAGAGTTCGCCGCCGCCGAAGCACCAGATGTCCTTTCCCTGCCGCGCTTTCAAGGCGGCAACAGTGGCCCCGGGATCGGCGGAGACGGTCGCGTCCGGGCACTCCGCCTGCCGCAGCGTGCGCGAAATCACGTGCATTTCCAGGCCCGGCATGGCCGCGCTACCGTGATGCCGCCGCATGAAGTCGTAGCACTTGCGCCCCATCAGGGCCGTGTCGAAGCGCGCCAGGAAGGCGCCGAAATCGTGGTCGGGGTCCACCACGATCCAATCGATCTCTTCGTTTGGGCCGGCGATATAGCCGTCCAGGCTCATGGCTGCGGAAAAACAGACCCGTCGCACCGCGTCCCCCCCTTTAGTGCCCCACGGGCAATTGCCCCACTACCTCGATGCCGAAGCCTTCCAGGGCCACGATCTTCCGCGGATGGTTGGTGAGCAGGCGGATGGTGTGCAGGCCCAGATCGGAGAGGATCTGCGCGCCGATGCCGTGTTCGTGCTGCAACTGGCGCTGCCCGTCTTCCCCCTGATAGTGCATGAAGTCGCGCCCGTGGCCGAGCATGCGCGGGCCTTCGGGATGGGCGCGGTCCACGCGGAAGCCCGGTCCGGTCTCGTGCAGGTAGACCACCACGCCCGCCCCGGCTTCGGAGATGATCCGCAGGGAGTTGCGGATCAGGTCGGCGCACTCGCACTGCGTGGAGCCGAATACGTCGCCGAACACGCAGCGGGAGTGCATGCGCACCAGCACGTTCTCTTTGCCGGACACGTCGCCTTTGACGAGCGCGAGGTGGAACTCGGGGTTGAGGTCGCTGGCGTAGGCGATGCTGCGGAACTCGCCGAATTCGGTGGGCACGCTTCCTTCGGCCACCCGGCGCACGAACTTCTCGTGCTTCATGCGGTAGCGGATCAGCTCCGCCACGGAAATCATCTTCAGGCCGTGGCGCTTGCAGTATTCCACCAACTGCGGCACGCGCGCCATGGTGCCATCCTCGTTCATGATCTCGCAGATGACCCCGGCGGGCGCGAGTCCGGCGAGGCGGGCGAGATCGACACTGGCTTCGGTCTGTCCCGCGCGTACCAGCACACCGCCTTCGCGGGCGCGCAAAGGGAACATATGGCCGGGGCGGGCGAGGTCGGCGGGCCGGCAGGAGGGGTCGATGGTCTGCAGAATCGTGCGTGTCCGGTCGGCGGCGGAGATGCCGGTGGTGACGCCGTCGCGGGCGTCGATGCTCTCCGTGAAGGCGGTGCCGAACATAGACGTATTCGTCGGGCTCATCAGCGGCAGGCGCAAATAATCGCAGCGCTCCGGGGTGAGCGCGAGGCAGATCAGTCCGCGGCCGTGCACGGCCATAAAATTGATGATTTCCGGGGTAACTTTCTCGGCGGCGATGGTGAGATCGCCCTCGTTTTCCCGATCTTCGTCATCGACAACCACTAGGATGCGGCCAGCGCGAATCTCTTCGATCGCTTCCTGCACCGGGATGAAAGGCATAATTCATTGTATCCATAGGGAGTTGATCCGCCGCCGCGAGGGACTGGATCTGCCGCCGGCACATGAAGACGGGTTAATATGGGGCTGGAAGCCGATGTTCCACCTCTCGCGCCTACTGCCGATGCTGCCAACCCTGGATCTCACCGGGGCGTTGGACATTCTGCTCGTGGCCTTCGTGGTCTACGAAGCCCTGATGGTGGTGCGAGGCACGCGCGCGGGACATATCCTGATCGGCATTCTCACCATGGTGTCGATCTACGGCATCGCCACCTGGGTGGGCTTGGAAGCGCTGCGTTCGCTGCTCTCGTTCATCGTGCCGTACATCGGCCTCGCCATCATCGTGCTCTTCCAATCGGAGATCCGGCGCACCCTCGCCAAGATCGGCAGGAAGAACTGGTTCGGTCTGGCGAGGGGCTTCCGCGCTCCCGAAGCGCTGAGCGAAATCCTGATGGCGGTGGAGCATTTCTCGGCCTCCAGGACCGGCGCGCTGATCGTGCTCGAACGCGATATCGGCCTGCGCACCTTCGTGGAAAGCGGCGTACGCCTGGAATCGCTGATCTCGCGCGACATCCTGCTTTCGATCTTTCAGCCGGGGCTGCCTTTGCACGATGGCGCCGTGATCATTCAGAAAGACCGCATCGCCTCGGCCGCCTGCTTTCTGCCGCTGACCACCAGCCCCGCGCTCTCGCGCCAGTTGGGTACGCGCCACCGCGCCGCGATCGGCATCACCGAAGAGACGGATTGCCTCTCGCTGGTGGTCTCCGAAGAGACGGGACGCATCTCCATCGCCACCTTCGGCGAATTGACGCAGGGGCTTTCCCCCGCGGACGTGGTGGATCGGATCAACCGCCACTTCGGCGTGCAGCGCCCTGGTACGGCGCCCGTGGAAGAGTTCGCGGCCGATATTCCGCTGACTCCCGCCACGCCGCGCAAGCCTGCCTCGGAACGGATCGATATATGATGCGGCGACTCAAATGGATCGCGGGCCTGCTCTTCGAGAACCTCCACTGGAAACTGCTCTCGCTCGCCATCGCCGTGGTGATCTGGGCGCTGGTGGCGACGGAGCCCGAACTGACCACCAATGCCCGCGCCGGGCTGGAGTACAAGAACCTGCCGGAAGGCCTGGAGATCGTCAGCGACCCGGTGACCTCGGTCACTCTGGAGCTGCGCGGTCCGGCGGGAGAACTGCGGGGCATGGGTGAAAGCGTGCATCCCACCGTGGTGCTCGATCTCTCTTCCGCCGCGCCCGGCGAGCATACGTATGTAGTGGACGAGGGCAACGTCAAGGTGCCGCGCGGCGTGACCCTGGTGGGCGCCCGTCCGCAACACGTGCAGTTCCGCTTCGAGCCCCGCCGTGTGACTAACGTGCCGGTGCACGTGCCGTTCGTGGGCGATGGTCAGAACGGGTACGTGATCGCGAGCTTCCGGGTGGAACCGCAGCAGGTCGAGATCGCCGGTCCACGCAACCACGTCGCCGCCATCTCCGCCGCCATGACCGATGCGGTGGATGTCTCCGCCGCCACCGGTACGGCCGAGTTTCCCGTCAAAGTTTTTGTGCAGGATGCCTTCGTGCACTGCACTGCCTCACCGAGAGCCGTAGTGACGGTGACCATGAAGAAGAAGTAGCAGTCCAGGAGCCCCAGTGGGAAAAGAGCTTTTCGGAACCGACGGAATTCGCGGCGTGGCGGGTCAGTATCCGCTGGATCCGGAGACGATCTTCGCGTTCGGCGCCGCCTTGGGTAAGGATGCGGCGGCACACACTCCGCAACCGGAGATCCTGATCGGCGCCGATACGCGCGAGAGCAGCCGCTGGATTGCCGAGATGGTCGCCGGCGGGCTGGCCAGCCACGGAGCGCACGTGCGTTCCGCGGGCGTCATCACCACGCCCGGAGTGGCGTATCTGACCCGCACCGGCGGCTTTACGGCCGGCGTGATGATCTCGGCGTCGCACAATCCCTATGAGGACAACGGCCTCAAGGTCTTCGGGTCGAGCGGCTTCAAGCTGCCGGATGACGAAGAGCACCTCATCGAGCAGGAGATCTTCCAACAGCGCCGCCACGGCGTGACGCCGCGCCAGCAGGCGCTCACGGTGGAAGAGAAGCTCTCGCGCGAATACCTCAATTTCCTGATCGGCATCTCTTCAGTGCGGCTGGACGGCGTGCGCGTGGCCATCGATTGCGGCAACGGCGCCGCCTATCAACTGGCGCCCGAACTGTTTCGCGCGCTCGGGGCGGACGTGGTGGCGATCTGCTGCGAACCCACCGGCAGCAACATCAACCTGCACTGCGGCGCGCTCCACCTCGAAGGGCTGCAGGAGACCGTGGTGGAGTACGGCGCGGCCTTTGGAGCCGCCTTCGATGGCGATGCCGACCGCGCCATCTTTGTCTCCGCCTCCGGCAAGGTGGTGAATGGCGATGCGGTGCTGCTGGCCGCCGGTCGCGCCCTCCAGGCCGCCGGACGCTTGCCGGCCAACACCGTGGTCTCCACCGTGATGTCCAACCTGGGGCTGGAGAATGCCTTCAAGAAGGCCGGCATCCACATGGTGCGCACCCCGGTGGGCGATAAGTACGTGCTCGAAGAGATGGTGCGGTTGGGCGCGGCGCTGGGCGGCGAACAGAGCGGCCACGTGATCTTCCGCGAATACTCCACCACGGGCGATGGCATGCTCACGGCGCTGCGCCTGTTCGAGATCGCGCGGCAGGCGGGCGTGGGGCTCGAGGAACTGACGGCGGATCTGGAGATCTATCCGCAGCGCCTGGTCAATGTGCGCGTCCGCGAAAAGAAGGGCCTGCTGGAAATACCCGAGGTCGCGGCGGAGATCCAGCGCGCCGAGACCGAGTTGGGCGATTCAGGCCGCGTGCTGGTGCGCTTCTCCGGCACCGAACCGCTGGCCCGCGTGATGGTGGAAAGCAGCAACGCGAAGCACGTGGAACATTTCAGCGCCAGCATCGCCGATGCGATCCGCAAGGCCGTCGGCGTTTGAGCCACCACAGCCGCCGCCAGAGTCACAGCCAGAGCCAGAGTGGGTCGGACGCCCTCGTCCGCAGCCGACCCCCCTGTCGGCATCCCCGGCGTTGTTGTAAACTGAATTTTTCCGCGATGCCTAAGTCGATCATCAACTGCGCCGCGACTTTGCTGGCGCTGTCCGCTGCGGTGGCGGTGGCGCAGCCGCCCGCCTTCGAAGTCGCCTCCGTGAAGCCCGCGACCACACGCCCGGCCGGAATGGGAGTCTGCATGGTGCCCTGCAGCGGGGAGCGCGTCGCGGTGGTGGGTGCGCGCGTCGATATCCGCTGGATCTCCATCGAGCAGTTGATTCTCACCGCGTACCGCCTCAAGCCCTATCAGCTCTCCGCCCCCGATTGGGCGCGCAACGAACGCTTCGATATCGCCGCGAAAATGCCCGAAGGCGCCACGCGCCAGAAACTGCCGGAGATGTTGCAGGCGCTCTTGGCGGAGCGCTTCCACCTCGCGATCCACCGCGAAACCAAAGAGCAGCCGGTCTATGCGCTGGTGGTGGGCAAGGGCGGCATCAAACTGCGCGAAACCAGCGCCGAAGCCGAGGCGCCGCTGCCCGAAGATCCGGCGCACCGCGAGGTATATACGCCGGATGGCGACGCGCGCATTCTAGGTGACGGCGGCTTCGTCACCACCGGCGGCCTGTTGGGCCCGATGCGCGGCGGTCGCGGCTCTACCGGCGGCATGAAGGTCGAGTTCTTCAAGCTCGCCATGCCCGGGCTCGCGGCTCTTCTCACGCCGCACTCGGACCATCCCGTGATGGATGAGACGGGTCTCAAAGGCGTCTACTATTTCGCCGCCGAGAACCGTCCGCAAGGCCCCATGGGCGAGAGCGGCGGACGCAAAGGCCTCGCGCCCGAAGGCGGACCGCAGGGGCTTTCCCAAGGGGAAGACCTCTTCGGCGACGCCCTGCGCGCCTCGCTCGCCAAAGGCGGCCTGACCCTCGACACGCGCAAGCTCCCGATCGAACGTGTGATCGTGGACCACGTGGATAAAGCCCCCTCGGCGAACTAGCTCGGCGGGCGCGGTCATTCACCCGAACCCCACCTTAAACGCCAGTCGCACCAAAATCCAGTCACGGATTCAATCAGTGTTTCGTCACTTGATGTTAGCCTACATCCCAGCGAGGAGGCGCATTCTCAAAGATGGAGGTTGAAATCGAAACCGCTGGCCGAGCGTTGGTTGGCACATTTGTTCTCGCGGCACTCACCGTGCTTTCGGGTTGCGGCGACGGGAGGGAATACGTAGTCGGTTTCGAACCGGTCGTTCTCGTCGTCGATACGAAGGTGCTGAAGGACTACTCCCTGCGTACAGGCGAGGAGTGGAAACAGATGGCACTCAACATAGACTCGGTAAACTTCGGCGAGCGAAACTGGATCGCTCATCCTCCGGCGGGCATCCTTCTGAAACCCGGCTCCAAAATCACTGTGCTGGGCCGGCGCTTTCTTCAACCTGGGGAACTTGTCGAATCATACGCAGCAAACTCCTACGATATGCAGCGGAATTTGGCGGTGGAGGTGCTATTTGTAGAGGTTCAACATGGGCAGCAACGCCAGCTTCAAGGCTGGCTGCCACACTATTGTTGCAGACCGGCTGTACTTATGCCGTAGGGTTCGGGCAATTGAAGGAGAAGCCGGAGCCACTCTACGCTAACACCTAACGTCCACTGGCGAGGAACTCTTACCGCGCGTTTCGGGGAGAGGCGAATCCCGCAGAAGGCCCGGCAGTTCCCCGGGAATACCCCAATCGTACTGGGAATTTCTCATCGTGAGCCCAAACCCCTGGTCCTTACGCCGGAACGCTGCGGTCTGGGAGAATGAGGTCACATGTTGTGTCGATCTCCCCACTCCTGGGGGCTTTCTCTCCTGATTTTCTGCGGACTGGCTGCGATTCCCCTTCCAGCCGCCAGCTATCTCTACGCCGCCGGGCCATATAACGTCTTTGTTCAGAACAACTTTTCGCTGACGAACAG
The DNA here is from genome assembly GCA_903876865.1 of uncultured Acidobacteriia bacterium. Taxonomy (GTDB): domain Bacteria; phylum Acidobacteriota; class Terriglobia; order Bryobacterales; family Bryobacteraceae; genus Solibacter. Next base: position 4,353 of record CAIRBY010000588.1, on the reverse strand, counting down.
CGATACCACCGGGGCCGTCGCCGCCGGCGGGACCATCACTGTGACGGGCGGTTTCAGCCTGGCATCGGGCAATCCTACCGGCCTCACCTACTCCGTGATCGCCGGGACGCAGTTTCAGGCATCGCCCGGAGCCAGCGGCACCGTGACCGGGAACCTCTATGCCGGAACGCTCGCGGGGATGACCCCCTCCGATACCGTCACCGGCGCCACCACCACCCTCGCCACGACTCCGGAACCGATCGATTTCGCCAATCAATTCAGCCAGTTAGGCGCGCTCAGCACCTCTCTGGCAGGAACCGCGGATACGGTGGCGAGCGGCAATGGCTGCACCAACTCCTACGGCAATATCTCCTGCACAGCCAACGCCACCGGACTCAACGTCATCAACATCCCTTTCAGCGCCACGCAAAGCGGCAATGGCGGCACCGTGACTTCGGCGGACCTGGCGCGCAACCTGACCTTCAATATCGGCGCGGGGGCGACCGCGGTGGTCATCAATGTGGCGGGCGTGGGAGCGTTTTCGCTCGGCGGCGCGGGAGGCTGGACCGTGAACGGCGACCCCCAGAAACTGCTCTTCAACTTCTCTAAAGCCACCGCCATCGCGCTGGCCAGCAATACCGGCTACTTCACCAGCCTGCTGGCGCCCGCAGCCGCGGTCACGGGCGGCGGAGGCCAGTTTAATGGAACTTTCATCGCGTCCTCCTTCTCCGGGAGCACGGAATTCCACAATCTGCTCTTCAACGGGACGCTGCCGCAGCCGGCCAGCACGCCGGAACCGGCTACCTTCGCAATGATGGGCGGCGGCGCGCTGCTCCTGCTGGCAGCGCGCCGCGCGCGCCCGTAACCCCGACTCCGGTTATCCCCGTCCCGCGCCGATCTCGGCGATTTCCTCGGGCGAGAGCCGGAATTCCAGCGCGCCCGTCACTCCGGCAGCCTGTTCCGCCGAGCGCATTCCTACAATCGCGCCCGTGATGGCCGGGTGCCGCAGCGTCCAGGCGATCGCAACTTCCCCGGCGGAGCGTCCGTGACGCGCCCCAATCTCCTTCATTTTCTCGGCCAAGGCGAGATTGCGTGTCAGATTCGGCTCCTGGAAGGCGAGCGCGCGCTTGCGGAAATCGTCTTCGGGCAGCGCCGCCACCCGCTCCCGGGTCATTTTCCCGGTCAGCAACCCGGATTTCATCGGCGAATAGACGATCACGCCGATACTGTGCTCTAAGCAGTACGGCAGCACCGTCTCCTCGATCTCCGGCGAAACCGCGGAATACGGCGGCTGCAGGGAGGTGACAGGCGCAATCTTGCGGCAGCGCTCCAACTGCTCGACATTGAAGTTAGAGACGCCGATCCAGCGAACCTTGCCCTCTTCCTTCAGGCGGACCAGTGTCTCCCAGCCCTCTTCAACATCTTCCTCGGGTTCCGGCCAGTGAATCTGGTACAAATCGATCGTATCCACCTGCAGGCGGCGCAGGCTCGCTTCGCATTCGCGGCGGATCGAATCGCGCTTCAGAACCTTCTGGATCTCGCGATTCTCGTTCCAGGTGCGCTCGCACTTGGTGAACACATACGGCTTGTTGGCGCGTCCGTGCAGCGCCCGGGCGACCACTTCTTCGGAGTGGCCGAGTCCGTAGACGGCGGCCGTATCGATCCAATTGACGCCGCTATCGAGCGCGGCGTGAATGGCCGAGATGGAATCCGCATCATCCTGCGCACCCCAACCGAAGGCCCAACCGTTGCCGCCCATGGCCCAGGCGCCGACGCCCAGTGGAGTCAATTCCAGATCGCTATTGCCGAGGAGTTTTTTGTGCATCCCCTCTACAATAACCAAGTTCGCTGAAGCCGCGAAACCGGGGACGGTACGCCGTAGCTTTCGCTACAGTTTTCGCGATTCCGGACGATAAGTCCCGCATGGACGTGATGAGCACCGCGCGCGGAGCTATGGAACAGGCACAGGGACGGCTGGAGCAGACCGCGAAGCGGCTGGCGGCGGCTACAGATCAGAAATCGGGCGACGCCGTGGACCTAAGCGCGGCAACCGTGAACCTGCTGAGCGCGCGCCAGGAATTCTCGACCAGCACGCGGGTAGCGCACGTAGCCGACGAACTGCAAAAGAGCCTGCTGGATCTACTGGGCTAAACGACCACCCGGCGGGCCAGGCGCCTGCCGTGACCTGCTTCATGGACCCTATGGTGCGGTCGCGATCCTAACGGGCTGGGATCGGCCAGTTCGCATCGAGGCTGAGGAACGCGAGCGCGTAACGGCGGCCGAATTCGCGCTGCGAGCGCGCGTCGAAGTGCAGATTGTCGGGGTTCGCCGTCAGCCTCCCGGAGGAAACAAACGCGGAGTAGGGCACCACGAGCGGAATCTGCGCGAGTTGCTCGTCCACCAGACCGGCAAAGGGACTGCGCGGCTCAGGGCCCTGCGAACGAAACTCGCCCAGTTGCCCGACCACTACCGGTACGTTGGGTTCGCCCAGGTCCGCCCGCAATTGCGTAATCATCGCCGCGAAGCGCTCGCGATAGGTAGCCGCAAGTTCCTTCTTGCCCGCATCCGATTCGCCCTGATGCCACAGAATCCCGCGTAACTTGCCCGTACGCATGGCGAATTTCGCGCGCCGCAGCGCCTCTTCGTAGAGCTTGCCGCCGGCCTTCCATTCCTCCAGGCTGGTGCCGCCAAACGCGGCCGGGATGAGCCCGATGGAGGCTTTGGGATCGGCCTCCGCCAACACCTTGCCGAAGCTGCGCGGCAATCCCACGCCGGCGATATCGGGCTTGTCGAAGTGCACCGGGTCCACCGCGGGCACCCACTCCATCGCCTGATTGAGCATGAGGACGCGAGGGATCGGCTGCTTGTCCTGCGCTTCCACGATGCCGCGGCCGGCCATATTGGATTGGCCGATGAAGAGGAACAGTTCGCGCGGAGCAGGCGTGGTCTGGGCGCCGAGCAGCAGGGCTGCGGCGATCGTCAAGAGAAGTGATTTCATGGCCGGAAGAGTTTGAGTTCGCTCACCTGAACGACCGGTTCGATATCGGTGTAATTCGGAATATCGCCCTGCAAGGCTGCGGCGTTCGGCAGGAATGCTGCGATGAAATCCTGCGGCGAATCGCAGAGGAAGTGGGCCATAGCGGCGAAGGGCGCCGGCTGCCCCGGCATCACGCCACTCACGCCGATATCGACGCTCACCCCCTTGAGGGCGGCGGATAGAAGTCCGATCGCCATCGGCATGTGCGAGTTCAGATAGTACTCGACGTCGAACCGGGCATTCGGTCTATTGGGATACATCACGCTGACTTTGGTCATAGTCTTCTCTCCTGGCTTCGCAGCCTGATTCCGGCTCGCGCCCCCTTGAATGGGATCAGAATAGCATGGGTCCCCGCGGGCTCCCAGCTACTACAAGCGGTAGTGCTCCTAGCTCCGCATTTGGTACGATGCGAGCTAATGAAAGCTCTGAAACTCGCACCGCTTGCCCTGTTTCCGCTGCTCGTGTTCGCACAGCAGACCGACTTTTTGAACTCTCTCCGCTTCCGCCAGATCGGCCCCTTCCGCGGCGGACGCTCCGTCGCTGTTACGGGCGTGACTTCGCAGCCGGACACCTTTTACTTTGGCGCCGTTGGCGGCGGTATCTTCAAAACCACCGATAGCGGCCTCAACTGGATGCCGGTCGCCGACGGCCAGCTCAAGACCGGCTCCGTGGGCGCAATCGCCGTGGCCGAATCCGACCCCAACGTGGTCTATGCCGGCATGGGCGAAGCCTGCGTCCGCGGCAATGCGACGCACGGCGATGGCGTCTATAAATCCCTGGATGCCGGACGCACCTGGCGCAACATCGGCTTGCAGGACAGCTACCACATCGGCGCGGTGCGGGTGCATCCGAAGAACCCGGACATCGTCTACGTTGCCGCGCTCGGCCACCTCTGGGGCCCCAACGAAATGCGCGGCGTCTACCGGACCACCGATGGCGGCGCCACCTGGAAACAGGTTTTGAAGCGCAACAGCAACGCGGGAGCGGTGGATATCGCGATGGACCCGAGCAACCCCCGCGTGCTCTACGCCTCCATCTGGGAGATCAGCCGCAAGCCGTGGCGCATGGATAGCGGCGGACCCGGCAGCGGCCTTTTCAAGAGCACCGATGGCGGCGACAACTGGACCGAGATTTCGCGCGCCCCGGGCCTGCCCCGTGGCGTGCTGGGACGCATCGGCATCACGGTCTCCCCGGCGAATCCGGAACGCGTCTGGGCGCTGGTGGAAGCCGCTGACGGCGGCCTCTTCCGCTCCGAAAACGGCGGCCGCATGTGGGCCAAGGTGAGCGATTCGAACGAACTCAAGCAGCGCGCCTGGTATTACGCCCACATCTTTGCC
>CAIRBY010000587.1 GCA_903876865.1 uncultured Acidobacteriia bacterium | reverse complement strand
TTTCCCTAGGCCGCTGGCCCGCAACATCATCGCTTTGGTAGGGCAGGCGGCTCCGCCTGCCAATTTCTCCCGCCCGCAACTGTCCCGCCTCGGACCAGGCATCCGCATCCCGAAACCAACAGTATCCGCAACGCTCCCTGATACGGTATTCTGACGGGCATGGCGCCCCGCCGCACTTTTCTCGCCCCACTCGCCGCGCCGTTGCCGGCACAGGCTCAAGCGGTGGAGCGCAAACTCCGGTTTGGAAACGCCTCCCGCCTGTTGAAGCGAACGCTCGAAACGGAAGGGTATGCATGATACAACGTCGTGATCTACTGAAGGCCTCCGCCGCTTGGACGGCTGCTTCTTATAGCCGCGTCTCCGGCGCCAACCAACGCATTCGCCTCGCCGGACTCGGGGTTGGCGGACGCGCCACCTACCTGCTGGGTCTGGCCGCGAAGGCTGAAAATACGGAGATCGTTGCAGTCTGCGACGTCTCCATGCCCCGCCGTCTGGCGGCGAAAGAAAAGTTTGCTCCGGCCGGCAAGGACTACCTGGAGTATCGGGAGGTGCTGGCGCGCACCGATATCGACGCCGTCGTGATCGGCGCTCCCGACCACTGGCACGTCCCCATGACGATCGACGCCGTGAAGGCCGGCAAAGATGTCTACGTGGAAAAGCCCATCAGCCACACCGTCGAAGAGGGTGAGCGCGTGCGGCAGGCGGTGCTCGCCTCGAAACAGATCGTGCAGGTGGGCTATCAGCAGCGCAGTTGGCCGCACTTCCAGCAGGCGCGGGAACTGGTGGCCGCGGGCAAACTCGGCGAGATCTCGCTGGTGCTGACCTCCTGGTATCAGGACTACGTGGTCAATCTGCAGACACCGCCCAAAGTGGATCCGGCCTCAGTCGATTGGAAGCGCTTCCTCGGCTCAGCGCCGGAGCAGCCCTTCGACCCGATGCGCTGCGTGCGCTGGCGCTGGTTCTGGGATTTCGGCGGCGGCCATCTCACAGACCTTTACTCGCACTATGGCGACGTGGTGCAGTGGTGTCTCGATCAGTACGCGCCGCGCACCGCACAGGCCATGGGAAGCCGCAACGCGCTGCCGCAGTTCGAGTGTCCGGACACCATCAACGCGGCCTGGGATTACCCCGGCTTCACCGTGGTCTATAACGGCGCGCTCAACGGCTCGCTGGATGGCGGCAACATCCTCTTCCGCGGCCACCGCGCCACCATGAAACTGAACCGCGATGGCTTCGCCGTGTACCCCGAGGGCAAGGTGCAGCGCGAGTTGACGCACTGGCCGGAACCGGAACTCGCCGTGAAGTCTTCCGCCGATGGCACCATCGCGCACATGCAGAACTTCCTCGATTGCGTGCGCAGCCGCAGCGCGCCGAACGCGCCCATCGGCCCCGCCGTCGCCATTGCCCGCGCGGCGCACCTGGCCAACTCCGCGTTCCGCAAGAAGACGGTGTGGAGCCTCTGAGGCATCGCGCGCGAGCTTCAAACGCAACCGCTACCGCACCCGCTCCACCAACTCGTCCTCCACCAGATCGCGACGAATATCGAAGATGGTGAGACCGGTCAGATCCTTGTTCTGGCGCGGCGTGATCAGGCTGACCAGATAGCCGATCACCACGCAGGTAGCCACCGCAATCGGCAGATAGGCATACCAATGTACCGGCGTGTACTTCTTTACGAGCACGGTCGCTACGATGCTGGCTACGGCGCCGGTGAAGGCTCCCATCGAGTTGGCGCGTCGCGTGTACGTGCCGAGAACGTAGATCCCCAGGAAGCCGCCTCCCAGGAGCGCCAGCATTTCATTCCAGGTCTGGAAGAGCGAACGTTGATTCAGGCCGGCCATGTACATGGCGCAGCCGGTCGCCACCATCCCCGCGGCGGCCGAAGCGACCTTCATCGTGATCAGGCGCTCGCGGTCGCCCACGTCTTTCTTCAGCTTGCGGTAGAAGTCTTCGGTGAACAGGATGGCGACGCTGTTCATGCTGCCCGCCAGCGCCGAAGCGGCCGCGGAGAACAGTGAAGCGATGATCAGCCCCGCGATGCCCAATGGCAGCCGCTGCACGATGTAGAGCGGAATCACCTGATCGTTCGTCATGGCGATATCCAGTTTCTCCGGATGCGCGTGGAAATAGGTGAAGACCGCCACTCCCGCCAGCGTCACCGCGAACGAGATCACCACACCGCAGAAGACGAACATCGCGGCGACTTTGCGCACATCGCGCAGCGGCGTCGCGAAGACCCGTTGAATCGTCGGTTGGTCGGCCGCGATCGCAACCTTGTTGATCAAAGGAGTCAGCACCAGAATCCAGATCACCGGCATGGTGTAGTCCCAGGACCAGATCGCCGGAGTGAAACGCCCGAACTGCCTTCCGGTCGCCACAAAACCCGCGAAGCCTCCCGGCACGGCGGAAACGGCCAGGCCGAAAATCAAGCTCACGCCGACCAGCATGGTGATGCCCTGAATCACTTCGGTGAGGATCACTGCCTTCAGCCCGCCCTTCACCGTATACGCAGTCGTGACCGCACCCATCAACAGGACGCTGTAATAGACGTTCATTCCCGTCACCGCATGAATGGCCAGCGCGGGCAACAGCATCACCATGTTCATGCGCCCGAAGGTCTGCAGCGTAATCGCCTGCGCGCTCGCAATGTAGCGCAACGAAGGGTGAAAGCGACGTTCCAGATATTCGAACGTGGAGGTGATCCGCAGCCGCCGGATCAGCGGATAGAGCACATACGCCTCCAGGAAGAACAGTGGAATCAGCATCAGGAACGGGAAGGACCAGATCAGACTTGTGCGGAAAGATTGCGCCGGGATCGCCATGAAGCTGATGCTGCTGGCGCCGGTCGCGAACATGCTGATGCCCGCCATCCACCAGGGAATCTTGCGGTCGGCCAGCGCGAAGGATTCGCTGCCCGTCTGCTTGCGCGAAAACCAGAGGCCGGCGCAGGAGACGATCGCAAAGTAGCCGAAGAGTCCCAGATAGTCCAGCGCCCCGAGGCTCCGCACCGTCCTGCGAACGGCCATGTCGAAGACGGCGGGCGCACTCACCAGCGCCCAGCCATCCTCCTGCCTGATGGCCACCGGTTGGAGTGCCGCGGCGGGAAGCAGACCCTTTCGCACCCACGTCTCGGTGACGTCGTGGAACACGAAAATATCGGCCGACCCCGCTCCGTCCAGGCGCGGCCACGCATCGCCCTTCCCTGCCGAGATCCCGCCGGCCACCGCAACATGAACTTGCCCCGTCTGCATCACCGCCGGCGCGGCCACAGCCGCAGGCATCGGCGGCAGCGCGCGCCAACCCGTGAAGGTAGTGCCGTCCACGCGCTTCCAGCGATACGCTTCGGCGCGAGCGAGCGAACGCAGCGTGCCCTGCCCTTCCACCGCAAAGCCGCCGAACACCAGCACATCGTTATAGAAACAGGCAATGCCGGGAAGCAGCCGCGCGCCTCCGGGCATGGCAGGCATCTCCTGCCAGTTGGGCTCCGGCACGCCGAACGTGTAGCGCCACACCGCCGCAGACGCGCCGCCCGGTAGCGCGGTGGTGGTGCCGCCCACCACGTAGAGTTGCTTCTCCGCCTGATCGTCAAAGAAACCGGCGCCGGCCATCATCAGCGGCCGCGGCAGCGACGGCAATTCCGTCTGCAGAAGCTCCGCGCCGTTCATTTCCAGAACCTGTACCCGAGCCGTCGGACCCTCGCTGCCCAAGCCTCCGGCGAGAATCAGTCTCGTGGCCACACCGCCGCTCTTCGGGAACGAAGCCAAAACCGCCGCGGCTTACGCTACCGGGATCTTCAGCGACACTTTCCGCCAGGACTTCGCATCCACCTGCACGTAGAGATCGCCCGACGGCTTGCCGGTTTCATCCAACCCGCCTCCGCTAATCAGGTGGCCGTTGGAGTAGCCGCGGAACGACCCGGGCCGGGACGCAGGCAGCGCGAGTTCGCGCCTCTGAAACTGGAACGCCTCCCCACTCTGCGCCTGCGCCACCGCGGCAAGACCGAACGTCGCGGCCGCCACGACCACAC